>NZ_JBFRNC010000009.1:0-60847 GCF_041470825.1 Vibrio sp. 10N.261.55.A10
CTGTTGCTGTTGCTGTTGCTTTTGAGCCTGTTCGACAATCTCTAGATTCTTCTTCGCATAAGCATGTTCAGGGTTGCTTTCAAGAATACGTTGATACTCTTGGATCGCTTGGTCGTACTTACCTTGTTGGGCTTGGGCGTTAGCAAGGTTGTAGCGAGCATCTTCACCAGAAAGGTCTTGCAGCGTCTGCTCTGCGGCTTCGAAATCACCGGCTTTGTATTGAGCAATGCCTTTCCACTCTTGTTGGGTGAACTGTTCAGCAGCTTGTTGGAAGTCCTCGTCCTGATACAGCTGATAGCCTACTTGATCATCGGTTTTCCACGGGTTCGCAAACGCAGTATTTGGTTGGCTAAAAGAGATAACTCCAGCTAAGGCACACCAAATAACCCCTTTCCTGAATAATCCAAGTGCCGGAAGTAATAGCAAAGGCAGTAACCAGAAACCGTTGTTCACTCTGGTGTTGAGTGAGTTCTTGGTCTTGGTTACTTCCGATGTTGTTGCAACGCGGTCGAGGTAGCTCGCGATGTGTTCAACATCTGAGTTATCAAATTGAACTTCAGTGAACGTGCCACCATAGCTGCGTGTAAGCTCGCGCATGTTCTTCAAGTTGGTTCTTGCCACCACGGTTTGTCCTGAGTCGCTTTGCAGCATCGACCCCGTAGGTAACGAGATTGGCGCACCGTTTTCACTCCCTACAGCTAGAATCGACAATGTCCAATCGTTGCCAGAGAGTAGGGAGTCGATCTGCTTCTTCTCTTGGTCATCGATGTCATCAGCAATCAATACCAAATCACCTTGGTAGATCTTCGCGCGAGTCATCATATCAATCGCAAGCTTAACGGCTGATGCGGCATCACCACCTTGATAAGGCATGATATCTGGCGATAGGTTAGGCACTAGGTTTTTGATGGTGTTGATGTCTGACGTTAGCGGGCTAATGGTGTAAGCATCCCCAGCATACGCCACCATGCCTGTTAGCCCTTCCTTCCATAATGAAAGCAGATCAAGAGCCTTGTATCGCGCTTGAGTTAAGCGATTCGGCTTAATATCGGTGGCATACATTGACATCGACATGTCCATGATCACAACTCGTGCCTGCGTTTTTTCAAAGCTTGGTTGTTCGTTTTTCTCGAAGCTTGGCCCAGCTAACGCAATAACGCCGACCAGCCACCAAATACCGAAGTAAGTACTGCGATTTTTCGATGGCTTGCTTGATTCTGGCGCCAAGTAACGGGCGATGTGTGACGCGAGTAATCCTTGTTTGGACTGTGTCTTGCTCAGCCACCAAATAGCGGGCAGCACGGCAAGCGCCAAGAACCAATATGGGTAGATAAAAGTAAAGTTAGACATTGTTTCTCCTAATGGCTAACAGCATAAATGCGAAGAACATTGCCGCCGACAGTGGCCATACAAACCACTCTTGTTGCGGTCGCCAGATCTTAGTGGCGTTCGTCACGGGCTCTAACTGGTTAATGGTGTCGTAAATCGTCGCTAACTCTTTGCTGTCACGCGCTCGGAAGTACTGACCGCCGGTGCGTTTGGCAATTTCTATTAGTGTACGTTCATCCAAGTCTTGAGCAGTATTGACTTTGCGCGTCATGAAGAACTCTTTGACCATCATCTCGCCTGCACCGACACCCACGGTGTAAATCGTTGCGTCGTATTTCTTTGCAATATCCGCCGCTTCTAATGGGTCTAATACCCCGGCGGTATTACTGCCGTCGCTGAGTAGAATCATTACACGTTGGGGCGCATCGCTATCGACAAAGGTTTTGGTGGCAAGACCAATACCATCACCAATCGCTGTTTGAGTACCAATCAGCTTTAACACCGCTTGATTGAGCTGTTGTGAAAGCGTATCTCTATCTAGCGTAAGCGGGGTCTGCAAGTAGGCGTGATCAGCAAATAACACCAGTCCAACTCGGTCGCCTTTTCGTCGCTCAATAAAGTCACTCAATACGCGTTTCACCGCCGACAAGCGGTCGATGTATTCGCCATTGAACTGCATGTCTTCTTGGCTCATCGAATAGGAGAGGTCGACAACCAACATCAAATCACGATGTTTCGGTTGAAACTCTACCGGTTCGCCATACCATACAGGGCGCGCGCTCGCCGTAACCAGCAGAAGCCAGATAATCACGGACAACGCCTTTGGTAAGCGACTGCTCGGTGTTTTGGTATTACTGTCTTCTGGCAGAAATGGAAGTCTTAGGACATGGCTTGATTCTGACTTTGGTGAGAACAAGTAAACGAGCAACGGCAGTGGCGCGATGAAGAACATCCACCACCAAACGAACTCGATGTTTAGCAAGTCCCCGCTTAGAAACATAGGGCTTAGAAAATCACTCATAAAGACCTCGCTTAGGAGGAAGGGCTTTACGAAGCCAAGTTTCGCAATCATTAACTAATTGTTGTTGAGCCTTTTTCTGTTCGTCGTTCATAAGGGCTACATCTTGATAGAGCGCTTGTTGCCACTGGGATTGTTTTGCTACAAATAACGGCTTCGCCAATTGCGCATCTAAGAACTTCAACCAATCATCACCAGACAAACCTGCAATTTTTTCACGAGGGAAATAGCTCAGTGCTGCTTGACGAACGATGTCTTGAGCTTTGCTCGGAGACAAGCCATCTTGGGACTGACTATTACTAAAGTAAGACAGCGCTTCTTGTTTCGCCTGTTGATTGTTTTTTCTACGTTTTAGAATGAAAAACACCAAGGCAATCAGGAAAATGGCTGTGATAATGACTGCCCACCAACCCCACGCCAAAGGCCACCAAGTCGGGGCGTCTGGCGCAATCACCGGACTTAAATCTAAGGGCTGTTTCATGACTGAGCTCCTGATATCTGGCTCATGAGTGACTGCGCACTCGACAGCGAGCTATAAGGTATCGCGAGAGATAACCCCATCTGTTGCAGCTGCTGTTTCTTAAGCGAAAAAGCATGGTTAAGCTTTTGCTTTTCTTTATTAGAAGAGAAATTAAACCATTGAGTTTTGCTGCCATCGGTGACCTGTTTAGAGCCTTTATAGGTGGTTTCACCTTGCTCTAGCGGGTCGTAGAAATGCACAAGACGTACTCTGTTGTGTCGGCGAATTTGACTGATAAGTGAGTAGTCACTTTCTTGGTAACGCACAAAGTCACTGAGCATAATAATATCGCTTCCTTTAGGGCAAAGCTGGTGCAGAGATTTCAGTCCATGCTCTAAGGTCGTGTCATTATGATTGTCGTGATTAGTCAGTGCCGTATTATTGATTTCTATGACTTTTTGCAAAATACGCAGTGGAGCATGGTTGCTTGCACTTGGCTTAATCTCAATGACCTCTTTGCCAGTATCGATCACCGCGCCAATTCGATCTTTTTGAGCCACAGTAAGCCAGCACAGTTGGCTAGCAAAGTGTGCAAGTTGAACCGATTTCAGCAACAAGGTTGAGCCGAAAATCATACTGCTTGATAGATCCAAGAATAAAATGACAGGCTGTTCTCGTTCTTCAGAGAAAAGTTTGGTATGCGCTTTGCCCGTTCTGGCTGTTACACGCCAATCAATGCTGCGAATGTCATCTCCCGCTTGATATTGACGAACTTCAGAGAAATTCATCCCGCGACCTTTACGGTTGCTCTCGTGTTGGCCGTTAAGCTGTGACCAAAGGCTCTTGGCGGGAGGCAACCAGCGAACAGACTGCGCTTTGTATTGCAGAAGTTCGTCCAGGTTTAACGTGACACCGTCACTATGGTTGGGTAGTTGATTATTCATGCGCGTATCCCTATGCGCTGCCAACCAATGAAATAAGGTGTGCGATCACTTGGTTTGCGGTGACACCTTCAGCTTGTGCGTGGTAGCTGCGCAGTAGACGGTGGCGTAACACAGGGAATGCCATCGCTTGAACGTCTTGTGGAGTGACGTAATCTCGTCCTGCAAGCCAAGCGTGAGCGCGGGCACAACGGTCTAACGCAATGGTTGCACGCGGGCTGACACCCATGTCTAACCATTGATCAAGTTGGTCACTGTATTGCTTAGGTTGGCGAGTCGCCATAACCAGTCTGATGATGTACTGCTCAATGGTGTCTGCCATGTGAATGTTGAGCACTTCTTGGCGCGCTTCAAAGATCGTTTGCTGAGATATCTGTTGTGGCTGAGCTGATTCGTTACCTTGAGCCTCACCACGGTTGAGTCGTAAGATCTCAAGCTCGTTTTCCATATCTGGGTATTCAACCTCTAGGTGAAGCAAGAATCGGTCTAACTGAGCTTCCGGTAGCGGGTAAGTCCCTTCTTGTTCAATTGGGTTCTGTGTTGCCATTACCAAAAATAGCTCAGGCAGCGCATAGGTTTTTCGACCGGCAGTTACTTGTTTTTCTGCCATCGCTTCCAGCATTGCCGCTTGAACTTTCGCTGGAGCACGGTTGATCTCATCCGCTAGAATCAGCGAGTTGAAAATCGGGCCTGATTGGAAAGTGAACTCCCCAGTCTCAGGGCGAAAAATGTCGGTACCCGTCAAATCAGCTGGCAACAGATCGGGAGTGAATTGAATACGGTGGAAGTCACCCTCAACACAGTCAGCCAATGATTTTACTGCGCGAGTTTTTGCTAAGCCGGGAGGTCCTTCAACGAGGATATGACCATCTGCTAAAAGGGCGATCATCAGTTGCTTAACGAGCTCTTTTTGACCAATGATTTGAGACTCTAGATAGTTTTGAAGGACTTCGAAATTTGTTTTGTGCATTTTGGACTCTCTGGGTATCCATTTGATTTTTATTTTGAGTATTGGTCACTGATTTCGAGGAAAAAGTTCCAGTACATTTGCGTAATTTATTTTTTCAAAATTGGAAATATTTACAAGTGGTTAGCTAAAAACATCGTTAGGTTGTGATTATTACTATATCAATTGGTTTTTATATACAAAAGCTCGGCGGTGGGGAGTGGTTTGAGTTCGGTTGGGTCTCAGGGGGTGAGAACTAAAATTGACTCTCGACAATGCGGTATTTGCTTAGTTAATTCATGCTCAAGGTGAATATTTCTAATTGTTACATCATATTTGCAGTTTTTTGAGAAGAAAGTCTCTAGTTTTATTGGTTGTGGCCGATACATCACTCAGATTGTGCATTGCTTGTTGGAGTGCACTAAAAAAGTCCTGTTCAGGGTATACCAATAACGAGCGATTCTTTTTAAAGGTCCAAATATGTTTAAAACTAACTCTCTGAGTATCAAGCAAAAAGTTGTACTTGGAATTACCTTTGCGGTTCTTGCATCGACAGTGATTGTCGGCGCAATGGCACAACAACAAGCAAGAGATGTATTAAGTCATCGATTGATCGATATTGAACTTCCAGGAATGCTAGAGCGAATCAATGGTGAAATTGACCGAGAAGTCTCTCAGCTATTACTAGCGGCGGAGCAAATTGCTTCAAATGAATTTATTTCTGATGCTATCGAATCGACCGATCGCGATCCCGCACTAGAAAATAAACTGGTGAAACAGCTGAACAATGTTCGTAACCAGTATCAGTTGAACGATGCCTCAGTGGCGAACCGTCAAACTGCTTACTACTGGAACCAAAATGGCTTCCTACGTCAGTTAAACCAACAGCAAGATGGTTGGTTCTTTGGCTTTACGCAATCTGGACAGCCGACCATGGTGAGCATGTTCCAAGAAGCCAATGGCGAAGTGAAGATGTTTGCTAACTACCAACAGCCTTCTGGTTTGGCTATGTCTGGTCTATCAAAGTCGATGGATGACATGGTTAACCTGCTGAACGGTTTCAAGATTGAAAATACCGGTTTTGTCTTCTTAACCGATAGCCAAGGTGATGTTCAAATTCATCGCGAGCGTTCTCGCAGTGACTCTTCACTTCAACAACTTTACGGTCCTCAAGCAAGCCAACTACTGAACAAGTCGGGCTTCAACCTGATTACTACAGAAAGCCAAGGCCAAGAGCTGTTCGTGGCGAGCTTGTATGTGTCTTCAATGGACTGGTTCGTTATTGGTGTGGTACCAACCGGTGAAGTGTTTGCTGAGCTTGATGCGACTGCGCAGAAGATGCTGATCATGACTGCGGTTGTGGCGTTAGTCTTTATCCTAATGGGCGTAGTTCTGGCGAACAGCATTACTCAACCGATCAAGCTTTTGGCTAAGCGTTTCGGCGACTTAGGTGAAGGCGACGGTGACCTTGCACAGCGTATCGAAGTGAAAGGCAACGATGAAATTGCACAGCTTTCAAAAGGCTTCAACGGATTCATTGAAAAGATTCACGAGTCGATGAAAGAGGTGTGTTCGACAAGCCAAGCGCTTCAAGTGGCGGCAGAGAGTGTTTCTAGCAAAGCCCACATCACCCACGACAACAGCCAAGAACAGCGCGACCAAACGCTTCAAGTGGTGGCTGCAATTAACCAAATGGGTATGACCATCAGCGAGATTGCATCGAACGCGGCAACCGCAGCAGAAACGGCAACTCAAGCTTCAGGCAATACGGAAGTAGGCCGCTCTGTGGTGAACAAAGCAAAAGACGCGATCAGTCGTTTGGCGCAAGATATTGAAAGCACAGGTCAGGTAGTAGAGCAACTGGCTTCTACAACTCAAGACATCGGCTCTATTCTGGGTGTTATCCGTGATATTTCAGAGCAAACTAACTTACTTGCACTGAACGCTGCGATTGAAGCCGCACGTGCCGGTGAACAAGGTCGCGGTTTTGCTGTCGTAGCAGATGAAGTACGTAACCTAGCAAGCCGTACTGCAGATTCAACGGAAGAGATTCAGAAGATGATCAACCAACTGCAAAGCGATGCTAAAGATGCGGTAACGGCAATGAGTGCGGGTAAGGTGATTACCCTTGAAGGTGTATCGGCTTCGGATGAAGCGGTAGACGTGCTGAGTGGCATTTCAGACCGTATCGTTGATATCACAGACCGTAACACTCAAGTGGCAACGGCAACGGAAGAGCAATCAACCGTAGTTCACACCATCAACCAGAACATTGAAGAGATTAACGCAATCAACGAAGTGACAACGAGCACGGCTGAGCAACTTGCTGAAGCGAGCCAAGAGCTTCGTGATCTATCGTCTCGTCTAGATAAGATGGTTGGTTTATTTAAGCTTTAATTCTTTCAAGCTGTAACATGGCTTAGAAAGGGATATAGACGAAGAGCTGGATTCATTTCATCGTGAATTCAGCTCTTTTTATTTACGGGCTTGTTTTCTTCTAACTGACGTTCGCTTGATCTGGTTTCGGGCTTTGCACTCAATCGCCCTAGCATCATAGGGCGTAAATGAGTAAAATCTGGTTAGGTTTAATATTTAGGTAAGTATCATGAGCGATTTTGAAAAAGAACTAGAGCAGATGACTCAAGAGATGGGCGATGAGCCTGAGGTGAAACTGCCATCACTTGAAGAGCAAAAAGCAATTGTTGCTGAGTTCAAGCGACTAGAAGCGGAAGGCAAACTGACTCCTGAAGTGTTAGAGAAGCATTTTGGCCAGTTCAACAAACAGAATGATACGCCAATTCACTAAGTTGATTTAGACAGGTTTCATGTCTGAAAGAAGTGATATTAGCGGTTGGGTTCATAGCCTAACTAACAGATAAAGGTCTAGCGCTTGCTAGACCTTTTTTATTGCCGCTAGCGAAAGACCGAGTGGCTGACTCATGAACTATTCAATGTAAGTGAAACTCGTATCCAACACATAAAAATATCCAGCACATAAAAAAATCCCCCTTACTGAGTAAGAGGGATTCGATATGGGCAAGTTATATCCTAAAAGGCTAAGCGATTAGTCTGTGCCGTATTCTTTGTACAAACGACGACATGCGCGGCCATCGCTGTGGAACAGGTGACAACGGTGCGCTGGAATACCAATCGCCAACTTGTCACCTGATTCGATTTTCAACGTGTCTGGCTGGCGATAGATAACATCAGCATCGGCACTTTCAAGGTTTAGGTAAACCTGAGTTTCGTTACCTAGTTTCTCTACCATCATCACGTCAGCTTCAATCGTCGCGTCACCTGATTCAGCAGACATCAAGTGTTCAGGGCGAATACCCAGAGACATACGATCGCCAGCATTGACAGTCGTACCATCAACAGGGATCCAGAAAGTCATGCCATTAGAAAGTTGTACCAATACGCGTTCTGCTTCAGCTTGTTCAATGTGTACCGACATGAAGTTCATCTTCGGTGAGCCAATAAAGCCAGCAACGAAACGGTTTTGAGGGTAGTGGTAAAGGTCAAGCGGCTTACCGACTTGAGATACATAACCACCATCCAGAACAACGATCTTATCCGCCATTGTCATCGCTTCCACTTGGTCGTGGGTAACGTAGATCATGGTACAACCCAGTTGACGCTGTAGCTTGGTGATTTGCGAACGCATTTGAACACGTAGCGCGGCATCTAGGTTTGATAAAGGCTCATCAAGTAGGAATACGTTTGGTTGAGAAACCAGAGTACGACCAATCGCAACACGTTGACGTTGACCACCAGAAAGCGCTTTAGGTTGGCGCTCAAGAAGGTGACCAAGCTGAAGGATTTCTGCAGCATGTTCAACGCGTTTGTCGATCTCAGCTTTATTTGCGTTTGCTAGCTTAAGACCGAAAGACATGTTGTCGTATAGGTTAAGGTGAGGGTAAAGCGCATAAGACTGGAATACCATACCTACGCCACGCTTTGACGGTTCAACGTCATTCATGCGTTGGTCGCCAATGTACAAATCACCAGACGTAATGTCTTCTAGACCTGCGATACAACGTAATAGCGTCGATTTACCACAACCTGATGGTCCAACGAATACTACGAATTCACCTTCGTTGATGTCTAAGGTTACGTCCTTAGAAATCTGTACATCACCATATGATTTATAAACGTTTTTTAACGTGACACTCGCCATCTAGCTTGTCCTCGATCGATCAAATTTTAAGTTTTACTGCTTATCATTATAAGAAATTTTTGGGTCAGCAGTAACTGTAGGAATTGGTAAGTATTGAATGAGTAAGAAAAAAGTGGGTGAGACTTGGCTTCTTTAACCAAGCCCACCCGTCATAGCCAAACTGATGCCCATTTCCCCCACATCCAGCTAAACCTCCCCCGTGATTCAATCACAGATTTAGCTCGATGCTAATATAAGACACCAGCGGGCAGTGAAGCCAACTAAATGAATAATGCGTCAACGCATAACACTTGCCGGTAAAGGGTTCTTACTATCCACTCTTGGATGAATGCAGTTTCGGTGAAATGGCGTAAGGGTACATCCTCCCAATGGGAAATTAACTAGGGGGAGTAGGAGGGGAGGAGTAGATATACGGGGTTATTAATAATTGGCGATCCAGTTCAAATAAATCCACCACGTAACGGTGATGTTGATCACGATGAGTATACGTTTTGTGATTGCAGTCTCTAATCTGACCGGATGGCGATCACGAATTTAAGCCATAATAGCTAGGGCGTAGTGGCTAGGATGATGAGCTAGGGGCTGTTTTCTCAGATCATATCCTCCGAAAACTGGCTCATCTTGGTAGATGTGCCCTACGTATAAATATAAAAAGGATATTCACATGAAAAACGCTCTAAGCGCTGTAGCTCTAGGTACAATAGTTGCTCTGGGTTCTTTTGGTGCAAATGCTGCTATCGAAGAAGGACAACTAACAATCTGGGTAGGTGGTGACAAAGCTTATGAAGGCATGGCTGAAGTAGGTAAACGCTTCGAAGAAGATACTGGTGTTAAAGTAACCGTCGCTTTCCCTGACAAGCTAGAAGAAAAATTCCCTCAAGTAGCAGCAGCTGGCGATGGCCCAGACATGATCTTCTACGCACATGACCGTTTTGGCGGCTATGCAGAAGCGGGACTTCTTGTTGATATCAAACCTTCTAAAGAGACTAAAGAAGGTATCGTAGACTTCGCATGGGACGCTGTTTCATACGAGGGTAAAACAATCGCATACCCTGTTGCTGTTGAGTCAGTTTCCCTAATTTACAACAAAGCACTTGTTCCTAACCCACCTAAGTCTTGGGAAGAAATCCCAGCACTTAACGCTGAACTTCAGAAAGACGGCAAGAAAGCGATCATGTGGCCTTTACGTGGCGGCGCTTACTTCACATGGCCTCTACTTGCAGCTGACGGCGGCTACGCATTCAAACAGACTGCAGAAGGTTACGACATTAAAGATGCGGGCGTAGCGACTGAAGGTGTTCAGAAGTCTCTAGGTTTCATCGAGAAGATGGTACAAGACAAAGTTATCTCTGCAGACATGGATTACTCAGTAGCTGAGTCTGAATTCGTTGCAGGTAACGTTGCAATGACAATCAACGGCCCTTGGGGTTGGGAAAACATCAAGAAAGCTGGCGTAGACTACGGCGTAACAACACTACCTAAGTTCAACGGTAAAGCGTCTAAACCTTTCGTTGGTGTATGGGCGGGTGGTATCAGCACTGCGTCTCCAAACCGCGATCTAGCTGTTGAGTTCATGGAAAACTACCTACTAACAGATGAAGGTATGAAGAGCCTGAACGACGACAAGCCACTAGGCGCTGTTGCTCTTAACTCTTTCCAACGTCAACTAGACAGCGATACTCGTATTGCAGCAACAATGGACAACGCGATGAACGGTGAAATCATGCCTAACATCCCTCAGTTCACAACATTCTGGTACAGCATGGAAGAAGCGATCGGCAACGTAGTTGACGGCCGTCAATCAGTAGACCAAGCACTAAAAGCTGCTGAAGGTCGTATGGTTAAGTAACACCCAGGCACTACCTTTTAAGGAGAGGGTAACCTCTCCTTACTTTTCTATTTTTTATCTATATCGCTAGCAGGTTCCTCTATGCAGTCAGTTCAAGGTACAGATGCTATCCCAGCACCATCAAGCCTTCCAGGCAGTAAAAGCGTCTTCATTAAATGGGGGTTGCTTGGTAGCGTTGGCTTAATAAACGGCTACGCTACAATTCTAATGTATTCTCGCGGTGAGCTCGCTTTTGCGCTGCTTACAGTGATCTTAACGGCTTTGGCACTTTACATTTTTGGTAGTAAAAAAACTTACGCCCACCGTTATATTTACCCAGGTATTGCCGGAATGATCTTGTTCATTCTTTTCCCATTGGCATACACCGTAGGGCTTGCGTTTACTAACTACAGCGCGAAAAACCAACTTTCTCTAGAGCGTACTCAAACCGTTCTTTTAGACCGTTCTTTCCAAAGCGGTGAGAGCTACCCATTTACTTTGTACAAGACAGATGACGGTCACCAGATCGTTGTAAAAGATGGCGATCAACTGTTAGCGACTGACGTATTTTCTCTAGACAATATGACAGAAACAGAGATGGACCTATCTGTTATTGAGTCTGCGCAAGGTGAAAAAGAGAAGATCAAAGCGATCATTCAAAACCGAGCAGCAATCAGTGGTGTTGATTTCAATCTACCTGACGGTGGTGACATCCGCATGAGTGGCTTACGTAAGTTTGCTTCTGTTGCTCCGCTTTACACGCTACAAGACGATGAAGAAACGTTAATCAACAATGAAACGGGTGAAGTTCTCAAGCCAAATATGGATGTGGGTTTCTACCAGCCTGTTGATGCAAATGGTGAGTTTACGGGTAATACCATCTCTCCAGGTTTCGTGGTTAGCATTGGTACGCATAACTTTGAGCGTGTATGGAAAGATGACGGCATTAAAGAACCGTTTATCAGCATCTTTATTTGGACGGTTATCTTCTCGGTATGTACCGTAGCGTTCACGCTAGTTATCGGCCTTGTATTGGCTAACATCGTGCAATGGGAAGAGTTGAAAGGTCGTTCTATTTATCGTGTTCTACTGATTCTGCCTTACGCCGTACCCGCGTTTATCTCGATTCTTATCTTTAAGGGTCTATTCAACCAAAGTTTTGGTGAGATCAACATGGTGCTCGAGAATATCTTCGGCTTAAGCCCGAACTGGTTCTCAGACCCTATCTTAGCGAAAACCATGGTGTTGATGGTTAACACATGGCTAGGTTTCCCTTACATGATGATTCTATGTATGGGTCTGCTTAAAGCGATTCCTGATGATTTATACGAAGCGTCAGCAATCGATGGTGCGAACTTCCTTGATAACTTCAAGCGCATTACGTTCCCATTGATGATTAAACCGCTTACACCGCTATTGATTGCAGCGTTTGCCTTTAACTTCAACAACTTCGTAATGATTCAACTATTGACGAACGGTGGCCCGAACATGATTGGTACTTCTGAGCCAGCGGGTTACACAGACTTGCTTGTAAGCTACACGTACCGAATTGCATTCGAAGGCGGCGGCGGTCAAGACTTCGGTCTAGCAAGTGCTATCGCAACGCTTATCTTCCTATTGGTTGGTGCACTAGCGTTACTAAACCTTCGTTTCACTAAACTGTCTCAAGATTAAGGAGCACGACAATGGCTATGGTACAAGGTAAAGGCCTTAAATACCGAGTGTGGGCAACGCATGCAGTGTTGTGGTGCTTCTTGGCAATGATTATCTTCCCACTACTGATGATCATCGCGATCTCGTTCCGTGAAGGTAACTTCGCAACCGGTAGTTTGATTCCAGATAACCCATCATTGGAACACTGGAAGTTAGCATTGGGTATGTCAGTAACGAACGCAGATGGCTCGGTAACGTCACCTCCGTTCCCTGTGCTAACTTGGTTATGGAACTCAGTGAAGGTTGCAGGTATCACATCGATTCTGATTGTGACACTGTCTACGACATCGGCTTACGCGTTTGCTCGTATGCGCTTTAAAGGTAAGAACACAATCCTGAAAGCGATGATGATTTTCCAAATGTTCCCAGCAGTATTGGCTCTAGTAGCAATCTACGCGCTGTTTGACAAACTTGGTCAATACATTCCGTTTTTAGGCTTGAACACACACGGTGGTCTAATCTTCTCTTACCTAGGTGGTATTGCACTGCACGTATGGACGATTAAGGGTTACTTTGAGACGATTGATAACTCTCTGGAAGAGGCAGCAGCCCTTGATGGTGCAACGCCTTGGCAAGCATTCAGACTGGTTCTACTACCGCTGTCTGTGCCAATCCTAGCGGTTGTGTTTATCCTATCTTTCATCGCGACAGTGGGTGAGGTGCCAGTAGCGTCTATCCTACTTACAGATGTGAACTCTTACACGCTAGCAGTAGGTATGCAGCAGTACCTATACCCTCAGAACTACCTATGGGGTGACTTTGCGGCAGCGGCTGTACTATCAGCACTTCCGATTACTATCGTGTTCTTACTTGCTCAACGTTGGTTAGTTGGCGGTTTGACGGCAGGTGGTGTAAAAGGATAAGCTGTACTCTATAAGAAAGAAAAAGAGCGACCGTTAGGTCGCTCTATATTGGCATTTTTATTACATCATTTGGTTTGGCCGCCGATCAGTAATAAAAATAACCCTCAGGTTACGCATAGCTGGCTACTAATCAGGTTCCTTACGCTATTAATGATTAGTGGTTTTTGTAACTCTAACCCAGGTATTTACTTGGGTTTTTTTATGCTTGGTGATTCTCTTCTTAAGTATAATATTCCCGCCTTTCAACAACACCTCAGCCCAATTTACATGCGACGTATAGCGTAAATATTGAGTGCTCATACTTAAATTACACTTTGATATGTGATCTACGTAAACTATTCTCCAAAGTCCGGAGGTTCTATGGCTAACAAGCTTAATGTGAAAGCTTATGTTCAATTGTGTCGGTATGTAGCAAAAAGATGACAAACAATTACGTGTTTTAATGGTTTCCTATTCATTAATATTATTCTGTTTCGAAACCCAGTGAAAGGGACTGCATTGGTGACTAAAGGATATGGAAAACGATAAATAATATTTTTAGATAGGCAGTTAAATATAATGTTAAGAAAAACAGTAATCACAACAACTCTCCTTATGCTGACTTCTGCGGTATATGCAAATCCATATATTGGAGCATCTGTTGGACAAGCAAATTTCGATAGCGCTAACTTTTCTGTTGATTCTGTATACGGTTCTGACAACACATCATTAAAATTAGATGACGACTCCAGTTTAGCGGGCAAAATCTACGGCGGTTATCAGTTCAATCGTTATATTGCTTTGGAAGGTTCCATAGGAGGTTATGATGCTTTGGACAGTGGTTCAGTGACAGTCGGAGACATGAAATTTGCAGCGATTCAGCCTAAAGTTATTTTACCGATAAATGATCGTTTTAATCTTTTTGCAAAAGCCGGAGTCGCATATTTTAATGCTGAATTCAAGGTCAGTAATTCCTTCGTTGGGGCAACTGGCCATTCAACATTCTCTGATACAACAATGACGGGTATGTATGGCTTGGGCGCAGATTTCTCACTGACAGATAATCTTCGCATTGAAGCAACGTGGGATTATATGAAACCGGATCTAGAAGTCGCAAAAGTGCTTGGTGCTACTGCTTCTGTCGATGCTGAAATTAGTGTTTTTTCTCTTGGAATGAATTACCACTTCTAATATTGAGAATCTAAGGGGGCTAGGAATATTTAGCTCCCTTTGCTATGTTTTAGCTGAGATAAATAGCAGTGGAATTGTTGTGAATGATGTAAACCTTAGACACTTAGATCAGTTGCTTAAACATTTTGAGATTCATTTATGTCATCCTATAGGTTTAGGAGAATTAGAGGTCGCGTTGTGTACTTCTAAACGTAATGTGTCAATTGTTATGAGAAAGCTGTCCGAACAAGGTTGGATAGAATGGATCCCCGCAGTCGGTAGGAGTAATCCGAGTCAACTTACGATTAAAAAATCGTTGCAACAAGCGATTACCGAATTATTGATTAACGAACTAATTAAAGGCAGTTTTAAATTAGTATCCCGCCTCGTCGACCTCTACGGTTCGACAGCCGTCCGAGCTCTTACTATAGCAACTGAACAACTCAATCAAACCAATGAATCAAGCAATGCTGTATTGATAGCTTCCTATCCGTGGGTAAACACTATTGATCCAATCAAAACGTTTCGTCATGCAGAATTACATATAGCAAAAAGTGTATATGATGTATTGTTGATTCAAACCCCAGATGGTGAATTAATGCCTTCCTTAGCTCACGACTGGGTGATGGAAGGTAAAACGATTACTCTATGGTTACGCCCCGGCGTTTACCGACACGACGGTGAGCTATTAAAGGTTCAAGACGTAGTTTGGAGTATTAGACGTTTAATTGAGGGGAACGGCCCTATTAAAGAGTTATGGCAATGCGCTGAACGTGTAGATGTAATCGCCCACAATTGTTTAGCTATTACTCTCAAGTATGCCAACAAGTTCTTTCCTTACATGTTAGCTATGTCTAATGCATCGATAGTTTGTCGAGATCAGCAAAGCTTTGGCGATAAATATAGTTACTATATTGGAACTGGGCCGTTCAAGATTGAACACTGGTGTGAAGACAGTATTCAACTTCGAGCGCATAAAGACTATTTCTCTACTCGAGCTTTGTTAGAACGAGTTACTTTGTCGCATGC
This sequence comes from Vibrio sp. 10N.261.55.A10, assembly GCF_041470825.1. NCBI lineage: Bacteria > Pseudomonadati > Pseudomonadota > Gammaproteobacteria > Vibrionales > Vibrionaceae > Vibrio > Vibrio sp. 10N.261.55.A10. The sequence continues at coordinate 15,454 of NZ_JBFRNC010000009.1, forward strand.
TGATGCAGATATGCAAAACATGATTAGCTTTAACTGTCCGTCAGACCAAGTAGAAATTCAAAGTATAAGTGCTTTACTCTATTTAACTTATCGAGAAAGGTTTGACTCGAATATCTCTCGAGATACATGGTGTCAATTAGCTGATTATATCCATCAGCAAAAACAGCTATATGATCCTATTAATGCGGTCGAAAGCTTGGCTTTAGATGCCTGTAAAGCTAAGCCAATGATAACTCCCCCCCCAAGATTGAGAGGAAAGGTTGTCTTGGCCGAGCCCAAATGGACTATTCCATACTTAATTCGGAACTCTGAATGGTTACATAATGTTATCCGTTCAACAGGACTTGAATTGGAAGTTGTTATCGTCAGTGATATTAGTCACCCTCATTTTGTGTCTGAAATAGCTGATATTCTCCTAATTGAAGATGTAATAGAGACACCCGTTGATTACGGAACGTACGAATGGTTAAGTGTGTCAACGGGATTACGATTTAGCTTCGACCGTTTTAAAATGGATGAGCATCAAGCTAAGATAAAACGAGCTATAGGTGACGGTTCACCAAGTAGTGAATTGATGGAGATGGAAAGGGCTTTACGTTTAAGTTATACCTACTTACCGTTATTTTCCGGTTATGAGGAAATGTCCAGGACTCAACAAGTAAGAGGGGTTCAAGTAAGAAACACAGGATATAGTGACTTTTATCGACTTTGGGTCGAACAGTGATTATTTAGGTTAGAACTCTTTACTAGAAGGAGCACAACCTAAGTGTTGCAACAACACATAGATACTTTCTTGATCGAGTGCCACGCGACGAAATAGATCGGCAAATGTCGGATCTCCACCGAAACACGTTTGGATATAGTGGTTGATTTCATTGCTGTCGTAGCCTTCGACGTACAAAGTTCTAACCCATTGGTACTCAACAGCCTTTAAATTGTTCAGTGTAGACTCGCTAAGAGTGGGGCGTATGACGCTCAAGAGTGGCTCCAAGAAATTCAAATGCATCTATTATGATTGGCGGTATTTAATCAGAGCAAAATGACGACTTTATTACAGTCAAAATAAATCAGTGAACAAGTGCCGATTCATTTCAACCTTTGGCTGGGTATCACGCTCTTATCGTCTGTATTGGGTGTGCAGCGGATTTGGCTGTGTAGAGCACGAAGGTATCAAATAGATCAATGCCAAGCAGGCGCTTGGCATTGTAATAAGGTTTTGTAGGGGGAGGGCAGCTGGTGGACCTTACTTAAGGTACTTCACGTGAGCTTCCATCTCTTCACCAATCTGTTTTCGCATGTTCATTAGGCGAATAGCCGAATCTCGTAATTCGATGTCTTCTGGCGTCTCTGGTATCCACTCTGGCACTTTAGTCGGATTACCATTCTCATCGACAGCGACCATAATAACGATACAGTGAGTTGTTAGGCGGTTATTGAGCTCTTTAGGGTCGCTTGCTTGCACGTCGATAGCGATATGCATTGAAGATGAACCTGTGTAAATGACCTTTGCACTTACTTCCACAAGGTTGCCTACATGAATTGGGGCAACGAATCGAATTCCGCCTGCATAGGCTGTTATACAGTATTTACCGCTCCAACCTGCGGAACAAGCGTAGGCTGCTAAATCGATCCACTTCATTGCTGCACCACCATGAACTTTACCACCAAAGTTCACATCCCCGGGTTCAGCTAAAAAACGCAGAGTAACGTCTCGTTTACCATCTTGTCGGCTATTGCTACTGCTCATCTATCTTCCTTCATTATTATTTTGCTGCGTAACATACTTGTTACTTGCTAGTAACAATATACTTAAGATGATAGAAATTAAAGCGGATAATCTCATGGTTAAGACTATTTTTTTCAAACAGATGATCAGTTGATGAATATTGGTGCTTAAAGGCGTATCAGGCGTATCAGGCGAATGGCAAACATGGATGAAGTTATATCAAGCAAGAGAATAGAAATACTGATTAAGTCACTAGATAGGTCGATTGCAAAAAAAACACCTAGCGTAATGCTAGGTGTTTCTAAGCCGTGTGGTACTCATGTCGGTACTTTTTTGTGTTAGCCAACCAACCGCTGTTGATTTGGTTTAGTTAAAGTGGCTGTATCTCAGATACCACTAAAGTGGTAGTGATTATTGTTTTCTTATCAGCTCACTTTTACTGTTTTAAAAAGTATAGATCCTTCGCGTAGATATTTCCTTTCGGATTATTGTTTGGGAAGCCTTTTAGTGTATTTCGCACTAATCGTGTGTGATTGTAATGATATAAAGGTATAACTGCTGAAGAATAGTTGAGTAACGACTCATCGTGCTGATATAAAGTAAAGCGTTTAGACTAATCTTCCGTTTTACTCGCTTGCTGTAAGGGCTCATCATAGTATGGATTACAGTAGCCACTCTCATTTGCTGTGTGAAACGTGAGTTTGAATTTTTACCCTAATGTGAGCGTTGGGTAATGCGTTTAGCTTTGTTGAGGGAGAGGAGCCTCAAGCCTTGGTTTTCTTCTGATTTGAGCAAGGATGACACCTGAAATCACCATCACACCACCAATGATGTGGAACTGGTTAATCTCTTCGCCAAGCCATGTCGCGGCTAATACGATCGCTACAACCGGAAGCAAGTTCATGAACATCGCGCTTGAGTCAGCACCAATGGTGTCAATCGCTTTCACCCACATCCAAGGCGCTAAAATCGAAGCGGCAACCGCTGCGTAAGCTATCAATGGGAGCGCTTGTTGCGGTGGTAAAAGTTGTTCGCTGGTAAGCCAAAGTGGCGTAAGCATCGCGACAGCAAACAGACCCTGAATGTATATCACCACCCAGCTACTGATTGGCATTATCCAGCGTTTCAGTAGTACACAGTAAGAAGCATAAACAAAGGCTGCAATTAGCATATAGCCATCGCCTTGAGCCAATTCTTGATGCATGAAGAATAACGGATCGCCTTTGCCTAACATCAGGGCTAAGCCTGATAGTGACAACACACCGCCAACAATACTCAAACTAGAAATCGACTTGTGCAGCAAAGGGACGCTTAAAAATACACTGACCAATGGAACCAAAGAAGTGATTAATGCCATGTTAGAGGCGGTTGTGGTTAAGCCTGCGTAGTAACCTAGAGATTGGTTCAACACCATGCCCAAAAAGCCGAGGAACGCTAATTTAGATAAGTTTGGCTTAATGACAGCCCACTGCTTCATCACTGGGCGAATACAGAAAGGCGTGAGAATTAACATCGCAAAAAACCAGCGGTAAAAACTCATTGCGCTAGGTTCTATGGTGCTTGCAGCAAGCTTGTTGACGATTGCATTGGCGCCCCAGATACAGACTGTAAAAAATGGTAATAGGTAATGCATGTGAATTCCGTGGCGAATGAGTTGATGCGGCTAGTTTGACAGGTCGTTATACTTACAAGTATCTTTATAAAGACATTAAGCGCGATAGGAAGACAAGTTTGAAAAAACACTCCAGAAACCTTCATCCATCCTTATTAATTGATAAGGCACCATCCAACGTATTTATGAATTTTGAAGCGTTTCTTTCGAACACTGAAACCCGAGTTCATAGCCACTCATGGGGACAGGTTCAATTGATCAGTGGTGGTATATTAGAGATGGAAGCGGAAAGCACTCGATTTCTAGCGCCACCACATCTAGCGATTTGGGTACCGGCCGGGGTGATGCATTGCAGTTATAACCGTAAGCCTTTGGACTACTGTTCACTAAATATCGCCCCAGAACTCACGCAACACCTGCCAGATAAAACCAGCCTTATAAAGATCACGCCGATTGTGTCTTCTATTATCGATGATTTTCGCGATCGTGGGATCAATGTTGCGGAAACCGAGCAAGACCAAAGGCTCGTTCAGGTACTGCTTGACCAACTTGCGCAGCGTGAGGTTGAACACCACTTCTTGCCTTCAACCGATAATAAGTATCTAGCGCCTATATTGGCTTCTGTTGAAGAGAACCCAACCGATGAAGTGACGCTGAAAGATTGGGCTGAACGTGTCCACACCACGGAAAGAACCCTTTCTCGCCACTGCCAGACCGAGCTTGGAATGAGCTTTACCGAGTGGCGACTGCGAGTGCGCTACCTATACTCAATGGACTTGTTGAGAAACGGCCAATCGGTTAAAGAGGTCGCTCTTACATTGGGTTATAACCAAGCAAGCCCATTTATCACCATGTTCAAACGTTACGCGAACCAAACGCCAGAGCAGTATAAGAACCGTTTGTTGTAGCTCGGTCTTGTTGCCAAAAGAACGGATGTTTGCGCTAGTTAGTGCGTAGATAGACCACAAGTGAATAGATAGACCATAAGTGAATACGTGCAGTATGAGCTTATGGAATCGCCCCTAACAGCCCATATATTTCGCTCTGTTGTTCGGTGACATCCTCATAGTGTTGGTTCAATAGAGCACTGTTGCTGCCCACTTTGAACAGTATGTACGTTTCTCCGTCGACCTCGAACCAATTGAAGGTTCCATGCTGGTTATACGTGGTCATTGTTTTGTTTATCTTCATGAGATATACATTAGCAGCGCAAGACATGCAGACGTACATAAGCCAAAGAAAGAAAAGAAAAACCACGAGCCTAATACTGTTTTTTCTTTTCCTACCTCTTCATTACTTTGCTGCCAACCAAGTTCACGAACCTGATCCTTGGTAAGGTTTAAGTCTAGTTTCTCGATGTATCTGTTGAGTTCGTCATTGTGCACTGAGCTAAGCATGTTCTATCTCCTCTAACCATTTGATTGGTATTTTAGGGGAGCCCAGTGTTTGGTTAAATTAGATATTTTTCAACAGGCGTTAAGGTAAATAGAACATATGGAATAACAAAAAACCTCCGTGGTGGAGGTTTTGGTTGAAAGTGTTTTAGTTGATGGTTATCGCGATGTATTTGTTGTTAGATTCCACCTGTATTAATACACAATCTAATACCCAGTCAACTCCATATAGCCAGACCCAGAATGAGAACCTTTGATTTCAATTGGCCCTTCCCAATAAGGAACCGACAGCGGCATTTTGGCATTTGGATTGAGTGCCGAGACGGTCAGTTCTATTTGCTGGCTTGGAATCGAAACTTGCCACTCTGTTGGGTAGTCACGCCCGTCGATTTTAGTTTGCTTGATGGCGGTTAAGCTGATGTCTTGCTGCTTAATCGCGATGCCGGAGCCATCTTGATTCATCAACCTCGCATGAGAATAGCTGGCTTTGCCTGTAGCTGAGTTTCGAAGTTGAAATACCACCAAGCTGGTTTCATCACTCAGCCTTAGCGCAAACCAATCCCAACCTTGTTGCGAGTCGAGTAAAAACTGCGAGCTCCATTCTCTGTCTATCCAACCTTTGCCGGAAACTTGATGGGTGACGCCATCAATAGTTACCTCGCCCGATACATTGATGAATGGTTGGCTGTAGTAATAGGAAGCCACTTTGCCATCGCTACTTTTAGTGCTGTAGCCTTGTTCGCCTTGCTTTTGATATGGCGCGTTGTTGGTTAACTTAAGCGAATATCCAAATTGACCCGAGTTAGCGACCAATGTAGCTGGGAACAGGTCATCGGTCGTCGACGTCCATTGCCAATCATCGAGGTAAACACGAAACGGCGAATCGCTTACACCCGCGAGTTCAGCTTGGTCACGTGACCATTTTTCATCGGCATAGTGTTTATTTTTAGTGGTGACAGCGCTGTGCGCCATGTAAATCTGCTGACTTTGCCACGTAGTTTCCTTGGTGCTATTGCCACTTTCATGTGGTGCAGCCGCAAAGCGGAACTGTGTCCATTGCACACCTAACACATTGTCTTCTTCATCAATTAAGTTTGCGGTTAAATACCACCATTCATGACGAAAATCTGGATGTGCTTGATGGTCGGCAGGGAAGGCGATGTCGATACCTTTAACTACCGGTGTGAATTGATCAGTCTCTTTTTGTGTTTCATCGTCGGTTTGTTTTCCAGTACCGAGTATCGAACCCATATTTTGAGCTGATGGTTGAGTGGACTCCTCACACCCTAAAAGGAGTAAGATGCCAAGTGTGAGAACGAAAACTCTCATTGATCGATTCATCACAACACCTCACTTTGCAAGCTGGATACCACGGGTTTACTGACCAAACGCCACAGTGGGATCAAGGTCGCAATCACAGCCACTAAAATGGTGATGGCTGCGATGCTGAGTGCATCACTCCAATTCCACACATAATTTAAACTCCAACCAAAGGCGCGCAGGGTAACGATGTCCGTCAACACATAACCGACCATAGCGCCGAGTGGTAAGGCGATAACCAGAGTGAAGGCGACCAGAACAACGATTTGCCCGACCACCATCGCCATCAATTTTTTCTGACTAACACCGAGCGCGTACAACCTTGCAATGGCGGCTTTGCGTGCATCGAGCAACATGAAACAGGCGCAGAACAACCCAATCACCGCCACCATTAAAGTGACGCCATTAAGCGCCCGAGTGATAGCAAAGGTTTGTGAGAAGATATCTAAAGCGATCGATTTGATCTGTGCTTGATCGTAAAGCTGGCTAGGGTGCAAATTGAGTTGTTGGCGTAGCTGTTCGTACACCACTTGTGGGTCGCCAGATACTTTGATTCCCAAGCTGGTGGGTAAGTCAGTAAACCCGCTTTCGAGCCATAAATTAGGTGCAAGCAACACTTCGCCATTCGGTGAGCCGTAATCATGGAAAATCGCCCCGACGATGAGTGTTTTGTCTTGGATCGCGTCGAGCTTTAGTCGGCTTCCAAGGGACAAGCCGAGCTTCACTGCCGTAGGTTCGCTGATCGCCACGAATTCACCTTGGTAAAAGCGCGTCCAGAAATCATCAAGGTGGGATTGAAATACCATGGTTTGCTCAAGTGTGTCTTTGTCTTTGGTGCCGAGCAAAGTAGGTAAGCCCTGCAAGTTATCGTCGACATAATATTGCTTATAAACGGTTTCAACATTTTCAAACTGCTCTAACGCACGTTCCACATTCGCGATTTCACCTTGAGCAGGGCTAACGTAAATATCGGCATGTAAGCGCTGTTCAAGCCATTGCTTTAACGTGGATTCAAAGCTGCCGACTAAGGTATTCATTCCCATGTTAGCGGTGACGGCGAGAAGCAACGCCATCATGGCAAGTGAGAGAGGGGAGATAAGTTCACGCAGCTCAGCGAACAGATATTGTATTAACCCCGATTGGGTACGTTTTTCGCTCCAGTTCGCTAGCACGCTGAGTGTTTTGGGCAAATACAAAGGAATCGACACCACTAACACACCGAGCCATGCCATGGTGAAGCGATGATGTTCGCTCAGCCATAACCCTGCTAACGCGACAATGGTTAATACTGACCCGATAACAAACAGCTGATTTTCGTTAGACGTTTCCGGCGCTTGATAGAAACCACCATGGGAAGAGAGGGGTTGTCGCACTCGCTGTTTAAAGTGCTGCCAACACGCGACAAGCGTTGCGGCTAGCGTGAGTAGCAGTGCCTGCACTAACCATTGCCACTGCCATGTGCCGGGAAGCAGTGTTGCACCATAAAGTTGCTCAAGCGTTATTGCGACGGTGGGATGTAGCCAATGGCTGAGTTGAATGCCGAGAATGAAACCAAGCGACGCGCCCTGTGTGACTAAAACAGTCAGCTCGACTAACAGAGCTGAAAATACGATGCTTGGCGCAATCCCAGCTTGTTGAATTTGTACCAACAGCCGATTACGTTTCAGCAAACTGTACTTCACACCGTTGTAAGCGATGAACAGGCCAACCAAAAACGCCAACAAACTCATGGCGGTGAGGTTAAGGTGAAAGCTATCGGTAATTGAACCGAGATCCGTGCTTTGGTTGTTGGATATCCATTGCCCTTGCTCGCCAATAAGGCTTTGCCATTTATCCTGAGCATTGCTGTTAGTGTCGCTCTTAGTGTCAAAAATAGCGATGTAGCTCAGTTGCCCTTGTTTGTTAAGCAGTTGCTGAGCGAACCCAATATCCATCAACATTCGGCTACCTAGCTGCCATTCATCTGGTAGCACTACCACTTGAGTGAGCACTTCATCCAAAGTGAGTGTGTCTACTCCTCCCAAGTTCTGGTGTTGCGACTGGCTCATCATCACAATGGGTTCACCCGCTAAGAGTTGCGGCAAAGGTAAGGCATTGTCGAACAGGGAAATGTTTGGTTCTTTGGTTTGAGTGTTGCTTTGTTCGTCGATGCGAGCGTGACGAGATCTTGAAGTGAGGGCGGCGATCAACTCACTGCCTTGAACTGACCAACGTCGACCTTGCTCGTCTCTTACTCGCCCTTCAATAACAGGTAGCGCTGCGCTTAATCCACTTTGTCTTAAGCTGAAGTAGAGCGATTCCGGCAAATAGTTTTGCCCTGCTGGTGGAATGATAAGGTTCTGCGCTTGAGCGCTAAGTTGCTCGGTCGATTCTGCATAACTGCGCTTGGCATTGAGGTTGATGGCTTGCACTGCGACAAACAAGGTGACCGCTAACACAATGCCGATCAGAATCGCTGCGGCTTGCAATGGTGATTGACGATAGTGCGCCGCGAATAGATTCAGAGTCAGTTTGGTATGGGTGAGCTGGTTCTGAGCAAAGCCAGTTTGCTTCATTGAATGACTCACAACGTTGCTGCTCTTGGGGTTAGATCTACGTTCCTTAAACAACCATCGTCTAACACCAATTTTGTCTGCATAAAGCTGGCGCATTCTGGGCTGTGCGTAACCAAAAGCACCGCAGTGTTGCCTTGAGTGGTGATTTCACTCAGCAGCTTCATAACCTCTAACCCTGCTTTGTGGTCGAGGTTGCCTGTGGGTTCGTCGGCAAGCAATAGTTTGGGTTTATGGGCTAGCGCGCGCGCTATTGCGACTCGTTGTTGCTGACCGCCAGAGAGGGCGGATACGTGTCTTTCGAGTAACTCGTTGATACCCAATGCATCAACTAAATAATCGCACCAGTCGCTCCATTTTTGTTGATTCAAATGGAGCGGGAAGGCGATGTTTTGTTTTACGTTGAGTGGGGTTAGTAAGTTGAACTGTTGAAAGATCACGCCTAGTTTTTGATGGCGGAATCGGCTCCACTGTGGATCTCTCCAATCTGATGTGTTCTCGTTATCGAGCCACAACTCGCCACCAGTTAGAGGTTCAAAGCCCGCGATTAGGTTGAGTAAAGTACTCTTTCCACTGCCACTCGCCCCTGTTAAAGCCACGCTTGCGCTTGTCGCCAAAGCGAAGTCGACATTTTCCAGCACGTGATGGGTATCGTTGCCATCAACAAAGCTTTTGCTGGCATGTGTAAGTGTGACAATTGGGCTTTCCATTTCCTTTCCTTATAACCAAAACTTACCATCAAAAGGTGTCGTTACTTGTGGCAATTATTGAAGCGACAAGCTCTATAAAACTGTAGACAACAATTTCAAACAATAGAGCGATTTATATCGAATTATTAATAACTTGTACTGCAAAAAGAGGGGAATAGATCAGTGTGAGATGGAATACAGGTGTAAGTGGGAGCTTAGAGTCACCTAGGAGGCTTTTGGGGCTGTTTATAGATAATAAATATCTATGTTAAAAATTGTCCCAATTCCAATTCGTTTTAAAAGAAAACGCCCCCGATTGGTTGAAGCCAATCAGGGTTAGTAAGGCCCAAGAAAATCTAGTTACTTGGACTTTATTGCGAGGATTAATTTTGCTAAGGCACCTAACAAAGCAGCGATAGCGAAAACCAATTCAGGGTTATTCATATTATTACCTATAAAGAAGCTCTCGCCTTATGTGAGAGATTCTTCGTATTATCAACATGCATGTGATGGAAGGCAAGATAAAGAAATGGGGCTACCTGTGGATAACTATCTGATTTATTGGGTTTTACTAAAAGGGGGGGAGGCGGTGTAGCCTTCAAGTTGCAAAGTACTTGCTTACAATAGTAATGAGTGTGTCAAAGAGTCTGCTTTTACTTCTATTTTTCAACGTCACTTAACATGGATCGTACTCAACTTTCCGTAATCAACGACCTAACCACGCTCTAAGCGTCGTTAAGTCGTTATTGGTTTGAGGTCAGGGCTTAATTGAGCGCTTTGATCAGAGTGATTTCGCGTTTGATTTGCTTACTCTCTTGCTCAGTCGCCTGCGCCAGTTTCTTTTCGCGTGTGGTTATGGCTGCTTGTTTGGCTTCGTCAGATTTGAACATCAGTTCTTTTGCGTTGATAGAAGCGATGTTTGTGTAGCGGCCATCGTCACTGGTTGGGATTGATATGGTTTCATCATTAATCAATGACTTCACTATCTCACGCTGTTCATTGTAACGGTTCTCTAACCCCGAAAGTGTCCATCGTTGTTGAGGCTTGCCTTCATACTGACCGTTCTTTTCTTCTTTAAGATACTTGATGGTCATGTTACGGATCGTGCCTGCTTCTTCTCCATACTCTGCTTCCGTATCAAAGAGTACAGGGAATGATTCACCTTCTAGCACGCCGCCTTTCTTGGTTAGATGACCCATTCGATAGCTATTCATACCAATACGGATTTCTGTTTGATCAGTAACCGGTGTGCCATCAGCAAACGCGAGGTTGGTGATGCGTGTACCTGCAGGCTGAGTAAGGTCGATGGTATAAGTCACGCCCGCGAAGAAGTCATTGGTCGAGTATTTTGATGCTCTGCGTTCAGGGTTAAAGCTGTAGGTCACATCACCGGGTTGCACTGAGTTGAAGTAGCCCGCAGACCATTCCATGTAGGTTCTTAACTCTTTGCCTGTCATCTGGTAGACAGTGATTTCGCCACCTGCGTATTGGTAGTTGTACGCGATGTCTTTGGCTTTGATTGGGCCAACACCAAGCTCTGCATTGTCGTTGTCTATTTGAAGTGCGATGACATTGGCCTTGGGTGCATAGAAGAAGCTCGCTTCTTGGTATAGCGCACTGATGCCTGTGTCTTGAACATGGACTTGAGGGATACCGCGGATTTCGTTTTCTGGGACTAAATCAACGCCGGTAAGTTGAGCGACAGGTCTGTTCGCCATTTCTCGGAGTTGTTTGTGGTAAGGCTGGTATAACTCGTCCATATTCTCATCAGAGTCGATACCTTTAATTTTATAGGTGAAGCTGTCTTTGTTGACGAGAGTGAATGTGCCATCGCGCTCTTCAAATTGAAGATCGATACGAGATAGGGCGCGGCCATATCTGTCGGGTTCAGTAATAATAACGCCATTTACAACGGCTTTATCGATGCGAGTGTGCATGTGGCCAGCGACGATGGCATCAAGCTCTGGGTTTGCATTGGCAATGTCGGTGACACCGGTGTCGGCAATGTCATTCTCGTTCTCAATTCCCATATGGGCAACCAATATGATGGCATCCACTTTATCATCAATCTCTTTGACGATTTTCTTCACTTCCAAGGTTGGATTAGTGAAAGTGACGCCTTCTAAACGGTTGGTACCTTGCGCAAAGACCTCCGTCATTGGGGTATCCATTCCGATCACGCCGATCTTAATGCTACCGCGTTCTAGGATGGTGTAACCAGGCAGGAATGGGTTTCCGTTTTTGTTCTTGATGTTGCCACCGAGAGACTGCCCTTTAAATTGGGTAACGGCCCTGTTGAGGGTTTTGAGGCCAAAGTCGAATTCGTGGTTACCTAAAACCCACACATCGTATTTCATGTGATTAAAGCCAAGCATCATTGGATCAACGGGCTCGTCTTTGAAGGTTTCTACGAAGTTGCCTTGGATGGTATCGCCAGCGTCGACAAGGATAATGTTAGATTGCTCTTTGCGGATCTCACCAACTTTGGTCGCGATTTGGCTCAAGCTACCACGAGTGTTGAGTTTATCTGCCACGTAATCCCACGCCATAAAATGACCGTGGATATCTGAAGTACCCAGTATCGTGACATCGTGTATATCGCCATCAGCTGCAAAGGTGGGAAAGGCTAGAGAGAGTAGGATGGCGCTTGATAGTATGTGTCTTTTCATAAGTATGTTCACATCGTGGTTTTAAGTATGACGCTACCATATAGAATCGAGGTTATCTTATGGGTAATCAGTATCATATTTCTATTGATATAACTAATTGATGTTTCAAATAAATGTGATTCATGACCATCTCGTAACCACTTAAGTTATGGAGAAATGCACCACAACTCTTCGCTATCTTTTCAATCTTCGATTTCTTTAATCAAACTTCCTAAGCGATGGTGTATTAACAAGCACGCTTGTAAGCTGTTGAACGTCTTGCCTGTTGAAATAAACAAGGTATATATCGTCCAACTCTCACTTACTGTGGCAGTAAGATGATCTTGCCCTCTAGGCGTGTGGTTTTCGATTCAATGAGATCAATCGCGGTTTGCACTTCATCGAATGGTAGATAGCGGTCAACGTCGAGCTGAATGTCGTTTGTGATGAAGTGATCTAGCATGGTCGTGAACTTATCACGGCGAACATCTTTACCTTCTGCTTCCTCCCAATAACGCAAGAAGAAGGTGCTGAAATCGATGTGTTGGTTTTTCGCGTACTCAAAGAAGCGTGGCTCGTAAAAATCCAACGACAGCGTCCCATAGTTGATAAAGCGCCCGTTGTTGCCAAGGGTGTGAACAAGATCGGTTCCGGGTGAGCCGCCAATCGCATCAAAGGCAACGGTTGGCATAGGCAAGCCTAATGCCTTAATTTGAGAAACTAGATCAGCGTTCGCATCTATCACCCAACAGGAAGTGGCAGGGTATTGTGTCTGCTGTGATGTAACGACAATGATGTTGAAGCCGAGTGATGCTGATAACTGGGAGAAGATCTTACCGATGGCTGAACTGCCCGCGTTGATGATCAACACATCCTCTTGGGTCAGCTTGGCTATTTCTGTCGTTAGCACCCATGCGGTTAGCGCATTAATGTACAACTGACAGGCGTAGCCATTGTCTAAATGTTGAGGAATTTGGAACAGATCATCTGGTGATACATCGACATAGTTCTGCCATGTTCCACTGGTTGCCACAAGCACTCGCTGATTTACTGCAAACTCAGCACTGCTGGATTCTACAACTCTTCCTACCGCTTCAAATCCCGGTACTCTCGGCGGCTGGTGGCTATGTTTGTACTGCCCAACACCATAAATCGACAACAGATCACTAGGGTTGATGTTAGTGGCTTCAATTTGTACGCGAACTTTATCTTTGTCTAGTACCCCTAAAGCGACATGTTCTAACTTGAGAGATTCTTTTGGCTGACCGAAACGGAACTGGCTAATTCGGGTGTTTTGTTTAGTGTCAGTCATAGTTAGGGCACCTTTATGGATTATGAGTACTGCATTGATTTTAAGTGTAGCGTGTTCATAAACAACCTTGGGTCGCTAATATTGCTTAACATAGCTGGCGTCGGTAAACAGTCGTCATCAACGTAGTCGACATAGTCTGCCGCCGAATCGAAGATCAAAATATCCAAAGCCAAACGATCCAAGCCATATCGGCCTCGGTGGATCATATCCGCTGAAAACACCAATAAGTCACCTGCGGCTAACGGTATCTGCTTACCACCAGAGATGTCATCGCTGCTCACTTTGCCGTTTTCTTCTTGGCGAACATTGTACTCTTCTTCGTTATCCCAACGTTTGTGCGTGCCGGGGATAAGTTCCATGCCGGGCTCATCAAAAAGGGGCACTCGCAGATGCAATACTTGGGTTTCCATGATGACTTTCATCTGGTCATCAATGTCGTAGTCGTATTGACAGTCACGATGCCAGAAGTCTTTTTGCTGCGGGTTTACTGGGTTGAAGAACAGCTGTGTATTCATGAATGCCGGCTTGTTCGGAATCACCGCATCAACCACATCCATCACTTGTTTCGAGCTGATGAAGTCGAAAAGCACGCTTCTATCGTCGGCAGGCAAATACTCGCTTCCCGTAATTAAAGACGAGTTAAATGCTTCTTCTTTATAGAATTCTTCGTTGTCTGCTTTCCATGATTCATGAAATTTCAGCACGACTTTTCTAAGCGATGCAATTTGAGCTTCATTGAAATAATTTCTGATAACAAAGTAACCATGTTCGTCGTAACGGTCACTTAATTGTTGGCTGTTTTCTACCACTGATTACCTTCGTTCATTCTTTGCTGTGCAATAACCACAGATTTCTTGGGCGCATAATGCCAGACAGTCGCCATTCAACCAAGTAACGAGTGCAGAAGCCTGTAGATTCCGTGATGCTATGGAGCCATGTGTGGGCGAGTTTTACATGCCTATCCAGATCATGTACTCATGCGACAAGAATCTCTGCATATGTGATCTATCCCTTATTTTATAAAATACAAAGATTCATATAGTGAATGTTTCTTTGGTTTGTATGATTATTAACCATGTTGTGATTTGGTTTGCGTATGGAAGATAGAAAATCATGGATGGTTTTTCGCTGGATATGAGAACACTTAATTTTATTATTATTTTGTTCTCTTTCATTTACTGTATTGGCTTGTTGTTATTTCAATTCACTCAACAGTCCATTAAAGGGCTTTCAATCTTTTCCATTTCAATATTTGTTATCGGAACTGGGCCGTTGATGTTGAGCCTAAGAGGGGAGTTCCCTGATTGGGTCACCGTTATTGGTGCCAATATGGTCATTGCGCTTGGTTTTCATCTCGCCTTGTATAGCTTATGTCTGTTTCGAGAATACTCTCTCAAATGCACCTACCTCAGTAGTCTAATGATGTTGACTCTTTTGCCATGTTTTATTTACTTCACGTTCTATGAGCCTTCCATAAAGGCTCGAATTATCCTCATTAGTTTATATCTGGCTTTTGTGACTCTTTGCACTGCCTTTGCGGTATTAAAGGGCCGGCGTGATGACTTGACTCTAGGTATTCGGATGATGGCCTTGTCATTTACGATATATGGCGGGTTTATGGTTTTTCGAGTTGTGGTGACGCTATTTTCAACTGAGCTCCAGGATTTCATGGCGGCCACTCTCATTCATCAACTTGCCTTTTTAGTGAGCATCGTTCTTATTGTGTCGATGAGCTTTACAATGCTTTGGCTGATTAACGCAAGGTTGCTTAGTTCTATTCACGAGCTGTCCTACAGCGATCCTCTAACGGTACTGGGAAACCGCAGAGCATTAGATGAGATGGTTCCAGTTATCATGAAGCAGGCGGAAACTGCACCTGTTAGTGCCATTATGATGGATATTGATAATTTTAAGTCGATCAATGACCAACACGGACACATTGTAGGTGATCTCGTGATCAAGTCTTTTGCTGAAATGGTTCAAAGTGCAATCAAAACATCGCCAACAGCCAGTGCGTTTCGTTTTGGCGGAGACGAGATAATGATTTTATTGCCCAATGTTAATTTCCTACAAGCACAGGCTATTGCTTGTAAGCTGCGATTATCTATTTCAGAGATCTCAGCCGTACAAGGGAATGAGATGTTTCTGACGTCGAGTTTCGGTGTCGCTCAGCTTCACCCACATGAGAATTGGGATGGGTTTATTACTCGAGCCGACAAAGCGTTATATCAAGCGAAAACAAACGGTCGCAATATGACTTCAATTTGTCCTAGTCATATTAACGAGATCGTCACTGCCACATCACCAATACCGCTGCAATAGAGAGTAAGATGAGTGCAAGAATGTCTTTGCGTGCGATGCTTTGTCCTAACCAGAAGTAGGATATCAACACCATGAAGATCACTTCGACTTGCCCAAGCGTCTTTACGTACGGAACGGCTTGAAGTGACATTGCGCTAAACCAACCCAGAGAACCGATAACACTCGCTAGGCTTGTCATTACGACCAGTTTCGACTTCTTGAATATCAGGCGCAGCGTGTCGCGTTCTCTGAAAAAGAGATACGTACAGATAATCACTGTCTGAAGGGAAATGACGAGGAACAGCACCCAAGCAGCGCTATGAGGGAACGGCAACCCAATACTCAAACTTGCTTCCCGTACCCAAAGAGACGTTAAAGCAAAGGCGGTGCTGCACGCCATACCTAATAAGAACACTTTTGGGGACAAGCTTCGCCAGCCAGAAGCGCTACTCATGATTAGCACGCCTAAAGTACCAATAAGTACGCCGACCCAACCTGTTAGTGTCAAAGCAGTACCAAAAAACAATACGGATAGCACCGCAGACACGGGGGCTTCACACTTGGCTAATCCTGCGCCTATCGCATAGTTTTCTAGCTTGAACAGCATCACCATTAAGCCGGTCGCGAGGATCTGCATGATGGCGGCAGCAACAATATAGAAAACAAACTCACCCGAAAAATCCGGTGCGGAGACTGGCTGCCATTGATAGAGGGTGTAGAGGTAAATAAGGGCGATTGGGCCAGCCCAAATAAAACGCGCCAACGTCACGCCAGCCACGCTCATGGTGCCACTTAATTTACTTTGAAAGGCATTGCGCCAAGATTGGCTAAAGGCAGCAAGGAGAGTAAAGGCTATCCAACTAAAAGACATGACGCGTCCATGTGTTATGTAATTTGCTGATTATATTAACAAATAAAACCAATATAAGAAGCAACTTGTTCTTTTAATAAGCAATAGTCAGTTGCGTGAATCGCTCGGTTTTGAAGAATATTCGGTCTTTAAAACTTGCGCTGTAAACCTTAACGGCTTCATTTACTTGTCACTCGACATCAATCGATTGTTTAGAAAATCGCTTCTTTTCTGTTCTTGAAGTAGAACAGCGCGCTGATCAAAACGAACAGTAAGGTGAAGTAATAGAAAAAAGAAGACAGTGAGGCCAAGAAGGCAAGGTTCTGTTCTATTTCTTGTTCGGTGTAGCCCTGAGACACCAACTTATAGTAGTAAGCGTACAAGATACCGATCAGACCGTATCCGAGGTTAAACATCAAACCTTTGAAACTAAGAACGGTGGCTCTGTTGTGTGATTCGGTTTTTTTATTCAGGTGGTAGCTGATGAAAATGTTCATCGTCATGATGATAAAGATTAATACTAGTGCCGGAATGACTCCGTAAATCGACCAACCTAAACTGATCCAGTAATAAGTCGCCATGCTTGCCAATCCCATAACCACAATGAAGGTTTTAGGCTCAATACTCTCTGCTAATCTTCGGCTTTGTCCTGCCAATATAATCTTAAGCAAGCTGATACCCGCACCAATAAAACCAAAGTAGATAATTGGAATATCAATGGCCAGATAGTATTGGCTGTTCATGGTTAGGAACATGCGTGAGGTGTGTTCGAATAGGCTGTAGTAGAGCAAGATGAACAGCACGTAAGGCGTAGCGAATACCCATTTACCTGCATCGATCGTCAATTTAAGACTTGAGATGGTGGTTGCCAATTTGGTTTGGTCGCTTGGCATCAGCTTTTTCTCTTCGCGCATATTAATCGCGGCATAGATAGCGATCATCGCTACAAATAGGGTGGCGAACACAGGAATACGCATCAGATCTTTGGTGCTTTCTGGTTCGGCTAGTCCAAGGAAATGAAAGATGTTCGTCATAAAATTCACGTCGTACATCGCCGCACCAATTAGAGTGACAAAGATACCGACAGTTGAGGCGACACGAAGCTGGATTTGCAGCACTCGGGGCCACAACTCTTCATTGCCTTGTTCCTTTAAAGTGTCGTAGGCCAATGCCTCGTCAGCACCGCTGGCCAGTGCCATCGCTAAGCCACTGAGAATCCGGTTAATCAGAAAAACAATGAACACCAAGTCGGGGTTTCCGGTTGGTACTAGCGCGATCATCGCGATCTCAACAAACATCACGATCGAAGACAGCACCACCAGTTTCTTGCGGCCTAAGGTATCAGCGAATGCACCCGACGGTACTTCAGCAAGCACAATAGTGGCTGCCCAAACTACATTGAGTATCGCGAATTGAGAAAGGGTTAGCCCGTAATCTAAATAAAGTAGGGTGAATATAGGGTAATAAAAACGCGCAAAGTAGCTGCCTCTAAACATTAAGAAGTAGCGGACATTGGGAATTTTAAGGATCTCTTTGAGCGTCATGATAATTTCAGTAATTTAGATAACACATTATTATGTATAACCCTTTTACTCTTTTAAATCATGAATTGTTGTCAAATCCCTACAATATCTGGTTTGGGTGATCTTCGAGAGCATGGTTCATGGTGGGTTATAGGCTTCTGTTCTCCAAATCACTTCCCCCCATTCATTTAGTTTGTGGTGCTCGTTTCACTTGTTCGACTGATTTTGGTGCAAGGTCGAAATTCTACAACGTCGCTCTCGCATTTACATATTATTGTATGATTTAATTGTTGGTAGTAATGATACGCAATGAATCCAATGTAATTGAGGAAGCGAGCATGATCTTAGAGTCATTCAGTCTGGAAGGTAAAGTAGCGATAGTGACTGGCTGCAATACGGGTCTTGGGCAAGGCATAGCATTAGGCCTAGCGGAAGCTGGTTGTATGGTTGTCGGTGTTAACCGAACAGAACCTGAAGAGACTATTGAAAAAATGAGTGCAGCAGGCCATTCGTTCTTAAACGTGAGTGCTGATCTTCTCGATCAAGCGTGCATTCCAGGGGTTATAGAGCGCACTTTGGCTGAGTTTGGCCAAGTCGACATTCTCGTGAACAATGCAGGAATTATTCGCCGCCAAGATGCTATTGAGTTCTCAGAGCAAGATTGGGATGACGTAATGAACGTGAACACCAAGACAGTGTTCTTTATGTCTCAGGCTGTTGCAAAGCAGTTTAAGGCTCAAGGTACTGGCGGAAAGATCATTAACATTGCATCGATGCTCTCATTCCAAGGTGGTATTCGAGTTCCTTCCTATACGGCTTCAAAAAGCGCTGTGATGGGAGTGACACGTGCTATGGCGAACGAATGGGCGCGCGACAATATCAATGTGAATGCGATAGCACCCGGTTATATGGAAACGAACAATACTCAAGCTCTGCGTGAAGATGCTGAGCGCAATCAAGCGATTCTTGAGCGTATTCCGGCTGAGCGTTGGGGTAAACCGCAAGATATCGCAGGTCCTTGTGTGTTCTTAGCATCATCAGCATCGGATTACATTAATGGCTATACCATTGCTGTTGACGGTGGTTGGTTAGCACGCTAGTTGGTTTTTTATTCTAAATTTTGAGTTTGCAGCAATCTTGCAGGAGAAGATAAATGAAAATCGCTTTAATGATGGAAAACAGTCAGGCAGGTAAAAATGCCATGGTTGCAGCTGAGCTAGAGTCAGTGGCGGGTGGCATTGGTCACGATGTTTTCAACTTAGGTATGACCGACGAGAATGATCACCACTTAACGTATATCCACTTAGGTATCATGGCCAGTATTCTGATCAACTCAAAGGCTGTGGACTTTGTTGTGACGGGATGTGGAACAGGGCAAGGTGCTTTGATGTCACTGAACCTGCACCCGGGTGTGGTTTGTGGTTACTGCCTAGAGCCATCAGATGCTTTCTTGTTTAACCAAATCAACAACGGCAATGCTCTCGCTCTCGCTTTTGCTAAAGGCTTTGGCTGGGCAGGTGAACTCAACATTCGTTATATCTTTGAAAAAGCGTTCACAGGCGAGCGTGGTAATGGGTATCCACTAGAACGTGCAGAACCACAGCAACGTAATGCAGCAATTTTGAATGAAGTGAAAGCGGCGGTGGTAAAAGATAACTTTATTGATTCTCTGAGAGCTATCGACCAAGATCTAGTGAAAACAGCGGTTGGCAGCGAGCGTTTCCAACAATGCTTCTTTGAGCATTGCCAAAACCAAGAAATCGCTGATTATGTTCGTTCACTTTTAGATTAATTAGAGCGTTTAGTTCTGATAGAGCCAGCCTTGTTCGGCTGGCTTTTTGATGAATAATTAAAGCAATGTAATGAGACAAACAGTAATCAACTGGCTAAATTGCGATTCGTGTTTTCCTGCATCTACTCTTCATCTTCGGTTTCTTTGGAAGCATTTGAGGCACAGCCTTTCTCTAGCCAGTTATCGAGCACGCGTTGCAGTGCCTTCAAAGAGGTTGGCTTCTCTAAGCGACCATCCATCAGTTTGCTGATCATATCTAACTCGTGTTGTCCTGATTCGCCAGACAAAGCAATGATTGGTGTTTGAGGTGAGCGTGCCTTGATGATTTGGCTTGCGTCAAAACCATTCATTATCGGCATTTGTACGTCCATTAAGATCAAATCGACCTTGTGTGTTTTGAACAGTTCGACGGCATTCTCACCGTTTTTGGCTTGTAAGCTATTGACGCCAAGTCGACTCAAGTACATTTGAACAAGCGTGCGTTGTACTTCTTTATCATCGACGATCAGTACGGTTGGAGCCAAATGATTCCCTGGGGTTAGCGTGCTTGTTGGTTCTGAATTTTGCGTTGCCGCTTGGTTGTCTGGCTTAGCTTCAGCGTTGGTTTTGTTTTCAGTTGTGGTTTGATTACTTTTCCAATCATTGAAGTAAGGCGTACGAAGTGCGTCTGCTTTGGGTGCATTGGGTACTACCGGGAAGTACAGGTGGAACTCAGTAAACTCCCCAAGTTTAGAGTGGCACTCAACTCGGCCGCCAAATGAACGCATCACACGTTGGCAATAGCCAAGCCCTAGGCCGCTACCACCGCTTTTTTGGTAAGAGAAGAAGTCATCAAAGATCTTATGTGCAATGGCTTCGTCAATGCCAGGGCCGGTATCTCGGAATATCAGAACGTTCTCGTAAGGCCCTGTGTTGGTGCTGATCTCAATTTGGCTTTCTGGATAAGAATCAAAGTAATAGATTGCATTACGTATCAGGTTGAAAATAACGAAATTGAATAAGGTTTCATTGAGCTTTGCTACAAAATCAGCGTGTTGTGGTAAACGAATGCGTTCAATGATCTTTTCATTCTCAAAACCATAGTGGCTTACGGCTTGATCTACGGCTTTGTGGATAGAGGTCATGGCCACAGGGCCGTGTTCAGGCGTACTGTCACTGACTTCGCGCAGGATGATATCAATCAGTTGTCGCCCGCGTTGAATCGCCGCTTGGCCATTCTCAATATCCTTTAGGATTTGTTTAGCTGGGGCTTGGTTATCAATGTGCTGTTTTAACACCTCAAAATGCAGCTGCACTTGAGCCAGCGGGTTACGCATTTCGTGTGCGATAGAATTAGCAAGCGCGCGACTTTGGCGAATGCGTCTATCGGCTTCAATGGTGCTTTGTACACGAGTTAACAAGGTTTGCAGTGCAGAGATCTCTTCGTTAGAGAACATCTGATCGTTGCTCTTGTGTGACGATACTAACAAGTGCGTGACCGATTTCCCCTGGCCAAACAGAGGCATCACCAAAGCGGTATCGTTGGAGCTCATTTTGTCATACAGGGCTTTGATTGAGCGCTTGGCTGGTGCGGTGTAATCAAGCTCCTGAGACAACTCATCGAACACTAAAACGGACTTGTTAGTAGACAGATAATCTTCGTAGAAGGTTTCGTTGTAGTTGCTGTTGACTAGACGTAGCTTATCTTCTGGAATTTGCAGTAGGCTACCCAAACGACGCATTGCATCATCAATTGATAGCTTGAAATCCTCTTCTAGCGCGAGGATCTGTTGTACTGGCGTTTTCTTGTTTCCGTAGATAAAGAAGGAGGCGTAGTCGCTCACACGTTTGTAGAGTAAATGCCAAGTGATGCCGATAACCGCGCAGATCGGGATAGCAATGAGCCATTGGTTATCGTCTGTCAGTGGGATAAATATCGCGCCAAAAGGTATCACCAAAATTACACACACCAACAGCGCATTTAGGCTCATGTACGCAAGGTATTTCACGCTGTAGAAGCGAGAGGTCAGCAGGGCATAGCCAACGAACAACATTTCACTTATCGACAAAGCTGGTGGCAGCCAAGTGAGCGAGAAATCACGCAAGAAGTAGGTCATGCCTAGGTGGATCGTCGCAGTAGACAGCATGAAGACTAAAATGCCTGCGATCATGTAGTTGGTTTTGGCTAAGGTTAGCTTGCTGCTGTTGGCGCGCATGGCCACCAGGTTGAGTAGTGTTAGCACTACAAAGCTAATCATCCCAATGAAGAAGTACGGCGTATGCGGTCCAAACTCAATCACGAACTGGCTTGGGCCTGCAATGGTGACGTGTTCAACGGTTAACCCTGGACTTAAATTGATAAAGAAGGAGTAGACGGTCAGGGTGACGAAAATGGCTTGCTGCCACACATGAACCTTACCATTACGTTGTTCAGCGGCGAGTTTGCACGAGAAGTAATAGGCAAAGGCAAACGCAAAGAACGAGGCGAGGTTGGCAAACTTTGCGGCGAACACGGCGGCCGAGGCCCCAAGTTCCGGTAATAAGTCGGTATGGAAATAAGCGTTACTGCTGATCCACGCAACAATGCAGATCGAATACGCGATGTAAGGGGCATGGTGTGTCCCTGCGATCACTTCGTTCTTCTGTTTCAGGCGATAGCAGTAATAGAACAACCACATGACAACCACAGCCACGGTTGCAAGCAGTGTGATTGCTTTTGCATAGATGATCGCCTCTAGGCCGAAATCAAACATGTTCATCCTTTTTCACCGAGCTAGTTTTTCCTGCCGAGCGCGACTTTTCTAATGACTTTCTGCTTTCTCGCACTGCGCGTTTGTAGCTTCGAAAATCGACATTATTGAACGCTTTTACCATCATCTCAAAATTCCAGAATCCACGATAAATTGTCGTGCCATCGTCATTTAATTCGCAATATCCAGAATGGAAGTATGCATTGGAATCAATGGTTTGATAAAACTGAAGCATGAAAGGTTGCTCGATAATAGTGAAGCCAATCTTATAGCCTATTTGGTGTAACACACTCATCAGCTCTTTTTGAGAAAGGTAGAGGAAATAGAGCTTTTGTTGGGTATTGCCACTGACTGTCAGACGTAACACCTCACACAGGGCATCTTTGTCGGACAATTGTAACTGGAATTGTTGGTCAAATTCTGGGAGAGAGTAACATTTTGACAGTGTAGGCGGTGTGAAAAGTTGTAACCCTGCGAGTTCATCGTTGCCGTAATTGGGTAAACAGTATTGCCATTGCTCATTGCTGAACGGCGGTGCGTAACTTAGCCAAGTGTCATTCTTAGACCAGTCTTGAATCAGCGCAGAGGAAACCAGTGTTGGAAAGGCTTCATCGACTGGATGCTTGAGCAGAATAAAATGCTTGCCTGCCTGAGAAAGGTGTAATAAAGGCAGCATCTCAAACCATTTCTCGCCCTTGATGAACACCTCGAGATTGCTTAAAGCAATGGCATCGCTGATTGGCATTCCTTGTGGGTGACTCGGTGTTTGTACCAAAAGTGGCTCATGTTCTATCTGTTCGATGATCGCACCGTAATAAGCACTGTCATTGATAGGGAGGTCGACATGAGAAATGGAGCTTGGATTTAATGGAGATTTTGCTTTGATCGCAGCAATTTCACACTCACACCAGAAATCTAGCCAATGCATATAGCACTGCCCTACAGCCTGCTCTAGAAGAGCAATCTCTGCAGATAGTGTATTTGGATAGCGCAGAATCAGATCGCGGTAGTCCATCACCTCAAACAATACAGAGTAGCTTTTGTTTTGATGCTCTGGGAAAAGCAATTCTAACTGGCTTCTACGATATTCAGTCACGTTTTGAAAAAGCTCAGTGCGCTCATGTGGCTGATAAGTGTTGATGACGAGCTCTATCAGCGCTCGCTGTTTTATTTCGATAGACAGACTGCTAGCCAACAGTGAGCCTAAAGACGACGTTAATTTCATGTTTAACCTAGCCTAGGTTTATATAATTATTTTTATTTGATCTGCACTATCATAGGACACTGATTTTAGGTATGTGTTTGAAGTTACGTTACTTTGAGAGAGCCAATCGTAACTTTACTTGTGTCCATGGTGTGAGAAGTAAGTTGCATAATCGGGCGAGATTTTACTACTTGCACTCACCCTCAACAATAAAGATTTTCCATATTTGAATGAATTCAAAGATGAACAAAATACATTATTATCAACAACTTGTAGGGTTGGATCACAGTTTTAAAATCAGACATGATTAAGTCGAGCATAAACTTTTGGATTTATAAAATAATTTCAAATATCTATTTTTTGAACCAATATCATAATCGACATCAAGATGAGCTCATCTTATTAATCGTGATAGGAATGTTTTTGGTGTGAAGTATGTAATTATCTGATTGATTATGTCTGTATTATTACTCGCTTATTCTCTCGCTACTCATTTTAATGATTTAAATATCAGGTGGATAAAAGCAGAGCTCCAGTGCTCGTCTTGTTTTCCTGACAATCTCCTGTGTTTATAGAGTAGTTACACCATAATCTCTGATGAAGTGATGACATTCGAGGTTTAAGCTTGCCTGCATATGAAACATTATTGCGAGTAATCCCTCGTAAATGATTGAGGTAGAGAGAATTTATGAAGAACGTACGATTAACATCATTACTTGGAACAGCAACCTTGTTTAGTGTCGTGGCGTTAGCTGGGTGTAGTCAGAAATCAGAGGTACCAACTCAACCGCAAGAGAATGCGAACCCCATCTGCAGCACTAAAAACCTGACGGGTGGTTGGTCGAAAAGTGAGATAACACCAGAAGCCAAGCAAGCTTTAAACGCAGTTCTTAGCCAAATGAACACTTCAGCTGAGCTCAAGCAGATCTTGAGTGTTCGAACTCAGGTTGTCGCGGGTTTTAATTACGCTATTGAGTTTGAAATGGATAATGGTGAAGTGTGGAACACCATCGTTTACCGTTCTCTACAAGGTGACATCGAAATGACGCAACCTGCACAGAAAGGTCTTCTGTGCTCATAATCTAGATGCGTCTGTATCTTGTGAGATAGGCTTATAGCAAATAAAAATGGCTCCGTATTGGGAGCCATTTTTGTTTTTAAGAAGACTGATTTGTTGAACGTTTTCAGTCGGCCAACTCGGGCTCAGCTAACTCCTGAACACAAGCACGGCTGATGTCTTCATCAATGTAGGCCATACCGAGTTTATTGAGGTAGTCCATGCGATCAGCAGTGCGAAGCTCGATGTCGGGGCCTGCAATGTTATTGGCTTGATAAATTTCAGTGAGGTGAGACATGAATTGCTCGCCCACACTCATCATCAATAGACTCATTGCTCCTACGTCCGGTCTTACTTTGGCACGTTGCTTTTCAGATAAGTTTACCGCTAATACGATAGGCTGTTCTTCACCTTCGAAGCGAACGCCTCGCTCACGAACGGTTTGTTGAGCCCAGTAATATGCCAGTTCTTTGCTCTGGGTGAGAAACACTGGCTCAACCGATTCGGTGTAGTTGTTGCCGATGGTCGCCATAGTTTTTGAAGCTGCTTCGTTGAGCGCTTTGTCTCCAGAACGTTTTAAACCTTGGCCTTGAATAGAAGCCAATAAAGCGGAAGATGTGCCGTGATACCAAGTATCACCCGTCGCGAAACCATTCTCTGATAACAGTGTTTTTGCATCTTGTAGGTGTGTAGGTATTGAAGTCATAGGCACTCTCAAAAAATAAGAATCTTAACAAATAGGAATCTGAACAAATACGTATACAGTTAGCTTAAACAGAAGTTGTTCGGTTAACCGTGGTGTGGAACACAAATCTGAGGCTTTGAGATAAAGCTGGCAGTACAAGCTTTATCTCAAAGCCTTCCCCCGGATCTTACGTAAGTAAGAGAGAAGGACGGGGGAGGCTTTAGCGTTAGCGGTTAATCAAATTGATTAGACGTATTTGCTTCCCCCGCGGCTTTTAGTGCATTCTCACCCGCGAAGTATTCTTTGTGATCATCACCCATGTCTGAACCAGACATGTTTTGGTGTTTAACACATGCGATACCTTGGCGGATTTCTTTACGTTGAACGTTAGCAACGTAGCCCAACATGCCTTGGTCACCGAAGTACTCTTTCGCAAGGTTGTCGGTTGACAGCGCTGCAGTGTGGTAAGTAGGTAGAGTAATTAGGTGGTGGAAGATACCTGCTTCACGAGACGCATCTGCTTGGAATGTGCGAATCTTGTCATCAGCTCGTTTAGACAATTCAGTTTCGTCATATTCAGCACTCATTAGGCTAGCACGGTCGTAGGCAGAAACGTCTTCACCAGCTTCAACCATTGCGTCGTATGCTTGTTGACGGAAGTTTAGTGTCCAGTTGAACGATGGAGAGTTGTTGTATACCAGTTTCGCATTAGGGTGTACTTCACGAACGCCATCCATCATCTCTTTGATTTGGCCGATGTGAGGCTTCTCTGTTTCAATCCAAAGTAGGTCGGCACCAGCGTTAATTGCTTCAATACAGTCAAATACACAGCGGTCTTCACCAGTACCTTGACGGAATTGGTACAAGCCAGATGGTAGACGCTTAGGACGTACCAGCTTGCCTTCACGGTTGAAGCAAACGTCGCCTTGTTTCATGTCAGCTACATCGATCTCTTCAACATCTAGGTAAGAGTTGTAGATGTCACCTTGGTCACCTGGCTCTTTCACTACTGCGATTTCTTTGGTTAGGCCTGCACCTTGTGAATCGGTACGAGCAACGATGATGCCGTTGTCGATGCCTAGCTCAAGGAAAGCGTAACGAAGTGCACGAAGTTTTGCGTGGAAGTCAGCGTGTGGAACCGTTACTTTACCGTCTTGGTGACCACATTGCTTCTCATCGGCAACTTGGTTTTCGATTTGTAGACAACATGCACCTGCTTCAATCATTTGCTTAGCCATTAGGTATGTCGCTTCTGCGTTACCAAAGCCTGCATCGATATCCGCGATGATTGGCACTACGTGTGTTACGTGGTTGTCGATTTTGTCTTGAATGCGGTCTTGTAGGTCAACATCGCCGGCTTCACGAGCTGCATCTAGTTCACGGAATAAACCACCCAGCTCACGAGCATCGGCTTGGCGTAGGAAGGTGTATAGTTCTTCTACTAGGCCTGCAACCGATGTTTTCTCATGCATTGATTGGTCTGGAAGTGGACCAAAGTCCGAGCGAAGTGCTGCAACCATCCAACCTGAAAGGTATAGGTAGCGTCGGTCTGTCTTGCCATCAAAGTGCTTCTTAATAGAAATCAGCTTTTGTTGACCGATAAAACCATGCCAGCAACCTAAAGATTGAGTGTATTGAGAGCTGTCTTTGTCGTAAGCCTCCATATCCGCACGCATGATATCTGCTGTGTATTGCGCGATATCTAGACCTGTTTTGAATTTGTTTTGAGCTCGCATACGAGCAGCAGATTCAGCATTGATTGCATCCCATGGAGCACCTGCAGCGCTTTTTGCAACTTCTATCATTTCGATATCTTGTGTAATTTGCGACATAACTATTCCTTAGTTTCACGTGGGGTATGGTTGCCAAATTGGCTTGGATTAAAACTTTGCTATGGACAAAGAATAACCACGCATGTGATAATTTTGTTAATTTATAGTTATTATATTCGGTATTTTTCTTATGAATATTGCTCGTATAGACCTTAATTTACTTGTGTATTTAGACATGTTGCTACGTGAAAGAAACGTTACACGAGCGGCAAATCAATTAGGAATAACTCAACCAGCCATGAGTAATGGACTGCGCCGATTGCGTGATCTGTTTGAAGACCCGCTATTAGTAAGAACAAGTGAAGGGATGATACCGACCGAACGCGCGCATAAGTTGCAGCCACTGATTCGAAACATCTTGGCGAATGTAGAGAAGACACTGCAACCGACCACAGAGTTTAATGCAGAAGACAGTGAACGCGTGTTTCGTATCATGGCGAGTGACTATGCAGAGTCGACCATTATTCAACCTCTTCTGAAAAGGTTAAGTGAGATAGCACCGAAAATACGACTGGATATCATGACGCCAAGTGACGTGAGTTATCAGGATGTAGAGCAAGGTACCGTTGATATAATTATCAACCGATTTGACGATATTCCTCAGTCGTTTCACCAGATGAGCCTCTGGCACGACGGGTTTTCTTGCCTATTTAGTTGTGACAACCCGATCGCCGACAACTTCGATATTTTGTCTTATTTAAAGGCACAACATATTTGGGTAAGTAAGACAGGTATGGGAACGGGAGTGGGAATAAACCCAAGTGAAGCACAAAAGCTTGGTTGGATAGATGAGGCATTAATGCGCATCGGTAAAACCCGTAACATCACGGTGTTTACTCGACACTATTTGTCGGCGATTCTCTTCGCTCAGCAGAAGAACCTTATCCTGACTATTCCTACCAAAGCAGCTCAACTGCAGCGCAATAATCCTAGATTGTTGATCAAGCCTGCGCCATTTGCGATTGAACCCTTTGAGGTGAAGATGGCGTGGAGTCCATTGTTACAAACCAATCCAGACCACCAGTGGATGCGTCGTTTGATTAAAAGTGTCGCTAACGAAATCGAGAGTGGAGTAACGGAATAACACAGTTTTTAGGGTATTTTTTATATGAATATCCAATATAACTGGCATAAATTAGCTAAATTCATGTCCGTTAAGTAAGTTTAAGTCAGTAAAGTAAATTTGAGCTAGTCACGAAAATTTATTGAGTAGCCATAAATTAGTTTGAGAGAGATTTTATGAGCAGTCGTATTCAACAGGGAAGCTTGAACATTGATAGCACCCTCTACCAATTAATTAATGAGCAGGTGATTCCTGGAACAGGCATTGTCGCTGAAGACTTTTGGCAATCATTTGCAACCATCCTTGAAGATTTGGCTCCAAAAAATCGCGCATTGCTTATCAAGCGTGAAGATCTTCAACATCAAATCGATGTGTGGCACCAAGAGCGTGCGGGTCAAACACTGGATGCTGCAGAATATAAACAGTTCCTACTGCAGATCGGTTACCTTGTACCTGAGGGCGATGACTTCCAAGTAACGACTGCCAATGTTGAGCCTGAAATCGCAACACAAGCTGGGCCGCAGCTTGTAGTGCCTATCATGAACGCGCGCTTTGCACTTAACGCAGCCAATGCGCGTTGGGGCAGTCTATATGATGCGCTCTACGGAACGGACGTGATCAGTGAAAGTGATGGCGCGGAAAAGGGCGGAAGCTTTAACCCTGCTCGTGGCGCTAAAGTAGTGACTTATGCTCGTGAGTTCCTTGATGATGCAGCGCCATTAAACGGTGTCTCTCATAAAGACGTGACCAAATACAGCATCAGTAACGCTAGCATCGGCAATAAGCTCATAGCGACACTCGATAACGGCGAAGAAGTCACTCTCATTGATAGCGACCAGTTCATTGGCTATCAAGGTGACGCAAGTTCCCCTTCGTGCATTCTTCTTAAACACAATAATCTGCACATCGAAATTCAAATTGACCCAAGCGCACCGATTGGTAGCGTTGATGTGGCGGGTATTAAAGATGTGTTGGTCGAAGCTGCCCTAACAACCATTATGGATTGCGAAGACTCGGTTGCTGCAGTTGATGGTGAAGACAAAGCATTGGCTTACCGTAACTGGTTAGGCTTGATGAAAGGTGATCTGCAAGAATCACTAGAGAAAAACGGCAAAACTATTGTTCGTAACCTTAATCCCGATCGCCAATACACCAGCGTGACGGGTGGTGAGATTTCACTAAAAGGCCGCAGCATGTTGTTCATCCGTAATGTCGGCCACTTGATGACTAACCCTGCGATTATTGATGCCGAAGGTAATGAAGTGCCTGAAGGCATTATGGATGGCATGATCACTTCGTTAATTGCGATGCATGATTTAAAAGGCAACAGCGCGTACCAAAACTCGACTGCGAACAGTATCAACATCGTAAAACCTAAGATGCATGGCCCTGAAGAAGTCGCCTTTACTAATGAATTGTTTGGCCGTATTGAAGATGCATTAGGGCTAGATCGATTCACGATAAAAGTCGGCATCATGGACGAAGAGCGTCGTACTTCGGTTAACCTTAAAGAATGTATTCGTGCAGCTAAAGATCGTGTTGTGTTTATCAACACAGGTTTCTTAGACCGAACGGGTGATGAGATTCACACCAGTATGGAAGCGGGACCATTCGCTCCTAAAACACAGCTGAAAACCATGACTTGGATTGGCGCATACGAAGATCAAAACGTTGATCTTGGCTTAGCTTGTGGCCTGCAAGGTAAAGCCCAGATTGGTAAAGGTATGTGGCCAGAGCCAGACAACATGGCGAAGATGATGGATGCGAAAATCGGACATCCACAAGCGGGTGCTAATACTGCTTGGGTTCCTTCTCCAACCGCCGCGACTTTGCACGCGCTGCACTATCACAAGGTGAGTGTACCAAGCCGTCAGAAAGAGCTTCGTGAGCGAGTGAGAGCCAATGTTGATGATATTCTTACTATCCCGCTACTGGGCAACCAAAAGCTGACTGCGCAAGATATTCAAAGTGAGCTGGATAACAACACACAAGGTATTCTGGGGTACGTGGTTCGTTGGATTGATCAAGGCGTTGGTTGTTCGAAGGTACCTGATATTAACGATGTCGGCTTGATGGAAGACCGAGCGACGCTGCGTATTTCAAGCCAACATATTGCGAACTGGTTACGTCACGGCATTTGCGAGGAAGCTCAGGTAATGAAAACCATGAAGCGCATGGCCGCAGTGGTGGATGAGCAAAACGCTGGCGACCAGAGCTACCGTAACATGGCGCCTGACTTTGAAAACAGCATTGCATTTTCAGCGGCGTGTCAGTTGGTATTCGAAGGCTGTGCTCAGCCGAGCGGTTACACCGAGCCAGTACTGCACGCGATGCGTCTAAAACTGAAAGCACAGGAATAGCGAAGCAACCGAATAACAAAAATAGAGAATGTAAAATACTAAAAAAAGAAACCCCCTTTAACCGAGCCCAAGGTGCCGCGCTTTTATAGCGCGGCTTTTTTTTGATTCATTTTTGTGGTGGGAAGGGGGGAAGTGGGGCAGGTTAGTGCTCACTAAGACTTAATTATTTCCGAGCCCTAATCACTGCCAGAACTTAGTTACTACCAACCTTATTTTCCGCCAAAGCAAAGATACTTAATGTCCATGTACTCATCGATGCCTTCTTTCGCACCTTCACGGCCAATACCTGATTGTTTCACACCACCGAAAGGCGCGACTTCGGTTGAGATTAGACCATCATTAATGCCGACCATACCGTACTCAAGTGCCTCTGCGATGTTCCATACTCGATGAATGTTCTGACTGTAGAAGTACGACGCTAATCCATAAATGGTATCGTTGGCCATCTCGATAAGCTCTTCGTCCGTGTCGAATTTCATCACAGGCGCGACTGGGCCAAAGATCTCTTGTTGAACGATGTCCATGCTGTGTTTTACATCTTTAAGAACAACAGGCTGAATGAAAAGCCCATTAAGCTCCTGAGTTGGCGTCACAGGCGCAGCACCTTGTTCAATCGCTCGGTTTATCAAAGCTTGGATGTTGTTCTTCGCATTCAGGCTGACAACAGGTCCAATCGTGACACCCTCATCTAAACCGTTACCAATCTTAAGCTGCTGAACCGCTTGATCGAATTTAGCCACAAACTCATCGTACACTTTACTGTGAACGTAGAATCGGTTCGCACAGACACATGTTTGACCTGCATTACGGAACTTCGACGCCATTGCGCCTTGAACGGCCGCGTCGATGTCAGCATCGTCAAACACAATAAAAGGTGCATTGCCACCGAGCTCCATAGAGGTGCGTTTGATGCCTTTTGCCGCTTGAGCCATCAAGATACTGCCCACACGGGTCGACCCAGTGAAAGAGATTTTTTTGATAAGCGGATGCGAAGTGAATAGGTTGCCCACTTGCTCTGGGCTTTCACCAAGCACTACTTGGAGCAGATCCTTAGGGATACCCGCTTGATAAGCCAATTCAACCACAGCAAACGCAGAAAGCGGTGTCTCATCTGAAGGTTTCACGACAAAGCTACAACCCGCTGCTAAGGCAGGAGCCGCTTTACGAGTGATCATTGCAATCGGGAAGTTCCATGGCGTAATCGCACATGCGACACCAATAGGCTGCTTGATGGTCACCAAGCGTTTGCCAGCGACTGTGCTAGGAATGGAATCACCATAAGTGCGCTTCGCTTCTTCTGCAAACCATTCAATGAAGCTCGCGCCATACACGACTTCACCTGTCGCCTCGGCTAACGGCTTGCCCTGTTCCATTGTCATGATTCGAGCAAGGTCATCCTTGTTTTCGAGGATCAACTGGTGCCAGCGATGAAGTAGTGCAGCACGAGATTTAGCAGGGATTTTTGCCCACTCTTTCTGCGCTACATGAGCTCGTTCGATCGCGCTCGCTAACTCTGTTTCTGATGATACCGGTGCGTGCCCGATGAGTTCACCCGTTGCTGGGTTTGTGACTGCAACTGCGTTGTTCGCTTCTGTCACCATAAAAGAGAGTAAGTGCTGGTTATCAATGTTTAGCATCGTGATTCCTTTGTCGTGATTACTTTAGACGTGTTGCTGATGTGCGGGTTGGCGTGTGTTCAGATCACTTCGACCAAATGTTGATTAGTCGCAGATTGTGGTCGTTAATTCGATAGTTTTGAAGCCCTTGTTTGCGCGAGCATTGTTTACCAAATCAAATCATTGTTTATCAAAGTAGCATTTTCGAAATCCATGATCAGCGAAGTTATGGATTTCGAAATTCTCTAAGAAAGTGCTTACTGCTGACTCCAATTATCAGCTTCGATCTTCGCTAGCGCTTTTGCTGCTTTTTGAAGTGCAGGCAAGAATTTTATTGCTTCATCCGGTTTAACTCGAATCACAGGAGCTTGTATCGCTAGGCCTAGGTTTGATTGACCTGTTGGTGATGGGATCAGTACTGCGATACAGACTAAGCCTGGCAAAAACTCTTCATCATCAATAGCAAAACCTTGGATTTTCGCTTCTTCGATGTCTTTCTCTAGAGTCGAATAGTCGGTAATCGTGTTTACTGTGTATTGAGTCAGCGGCACATTTTCAATTAATCGTCTGCGCTGCGACTTAGACATGTGCGCTAAAAACAGTTTGCCAGTAGCCGAGCAGTGCACGGGAACGCGAGAGCCGGGGTGCAGGTGAAAGCGGAGTGGGGCTTCAGTTTCTGCACGATCGAGATAGATGATTTCGCCACTTGAAAGAGCGGTCAGGTTACAACTCTCACCGACTTCTGCTCTCAGGTTCTCAAGGATAGTGCGTCGCGCGCTGTGCATGGTGCTATTCAAAAGTAGGTTTTCGGCAAGTTTTCTGAGTCGAATACCTGAGCTGTAGTGTTTTTCGTCGCCATCTCTTTGAATGATGCCCGCCGCTTCTAACTGTTGAAGCATTCGGTGCAGCGTGGGTTTTGGCAATCCGGTCTCTTCGACTAAACCTTGCAGAGAAATAAACTCGTCTTTTTGCGCTATCACCTCTAATAGTGCAAAAAGTCGGAGGGTCGGTGTATCCCCTTGAACTTGTGGTGTTTCTGTTTGCATACAGTGATTCATCCTTGCGATATGTCTATGCCTAAGAGTGTACATACCAAATCATTATTCTTCAATTATCTGAATAAAATTTGATCTTTTTTATTATTCCAATAATATTAAATATAAATTATGGAACAATTAATCTCAATAAATGGAATTTAAAGATGAAGGCGATTGAACGGATTATTGATAAAGCTCATTTAGATCGTAAGCGTGTTGTTTTGAGTGAAGCGGAGGACCCGCGAGTGCTAGCTGCTGCAAGAATGGCAATCGACAAACAGCTCGCTCACATCACACTTGTGGGCGATGAATCGGCGATCATCGCTGCTGCAGAACTTCACCATATTAACCTCGCTGGCATTCATATTGTTTCTCCACAAGCGTCGCCACTCAAAGAGGTGCTCGCTGAGCGGCTGTATACATTGAGAAAAGCTAAAGGCATGACCTATGATGACGCCCTAGAGCTGGTTCAAGATCCACTTGTTTTTGCCAATTTGATGGTCAGAGAAGGGCTGGTAGACGGCACAGTTAATGGCGCGGTTTATACCACGTCTGATGTGGTGCGAGCTGCGCTGCAGATTATCGGCCCTGCACCGGACAGCGAATTGGTGTCGAGTTTCTTCTTGATGATGTTGTGTGAGCCTTTCCATAATCTTAAAGGCGGTATGATTTTCAGCGATTGTGGTTTGGTTATTAACCCCAATGAAACCGAGCTGGCATCGATTGCCGTAGCGGCATCAAACAGCGCTCAAACGCTCCTGATGGAAGAACCTAAAGTCGCGATGCTGTCGTTTTCGACTAACGGCAGTGCTAAACACGAATCGGTTGATAAGGTTCGTAATGCCGCTCAACTCGTGAAGCAACGTTGTCCCGGAATCGCCGTCGATCAGGACGTTCAACTCGATGCGGCAATTGTCACTGAAATAGCGGCGAAGAAACTGCCTGATTCAGAGGTCAAAGGCCAATCAAATGTGTTGATATTCCCCAACTTAGAAGCGGGGAATATCGGTTATAAGCTTGCGGAAAGGCTAGGTGGTGCGGTTGCGATTGGCCCGTTGCTGCAAGGGTTAAATCAACCAGCGAATGATTTGTCCAGAGGCTGTAGTGCCGAAGATATCTTTAATGTCATTGCCGTTACCGCGGTACAAGCGCAGCAAGTGAAAGCGTCTGACTCTATGGCTGACACTGAAGCTGATGTTGAAGAGAGCGAAGAGTCGGAGTTTGAATTCCGGTATTAACACTCGTTGCTTAAACTAATGCTGAATCTTGCACTCATATTTACCCCAAATAACCTAATTAGGATAGCTAATGGAGTTACCTGTTTTACTCGCCATTCTTGCCACCATTGCGGTGGGTACCTATTTCCAAACTGTCACCGGATTTGGTCTCGGTATCATCGTGATTGGGTTAACGGTCAGCCTTAATTTGGTATCCCTACCCGTTATTGCCGCGGTGGTCAGTATTGTGACCTTGTTCAATTGCTTGGTGGCGTTGATGGGTAAGCCACTGCTTGGGGAACTCAAGATTCTGGTGGTGTTAGTCATCGGTATTATTCCCGGCGTATCGATGGGCGTGTACTTGCTGGACGCGTTGAGCGAATCGGCAACCCAAATCCTACGAGGGTTATTGGGTGCCATGGTGTTGTTCGCAGGCTTGAGCTTTATGTTTAAACCTAAAACCAGAAAGGATTGTTCGGCAACCGTATCTTTCCTTGTCTCAGGATTTAGCTCTGGGTTAGCGGGTGGGTTATTTGGGATGGCAGGTCCACCGATTGTTTATCATCTCTATCGGCAACCTTTTACGCTCGATTTGGTGCGAAGCACACTGCTGATGGTGTTCGCTTGTACGTCGATGTCCCGTACGGTCAATGTCTATGCGGCAGGCGACATGGAACAGAGCATACTGTGGTTATCCGCTATTGCTGTTCCTCTGGTGGCGCTTGTCACAATGTTTGCTCGACGTTTTCCACCACCGTTGTCCAATGATCAGCTCAGAAAGCTAGTGTTTACGGTGTTAATGCTGATAGGCGGATATTTGATGGCTGTCTCTGCATGGTCTTTGTTTGCAGCTTAGAACGTCTTCTTTATCAAAGTCACCTTTGAAGGAGGAGGGCTTGATTCTCGTTTAATGCTTGATGAAACCCTCCTCACTGACACGTCAGCGCTTTAGCATCTCAAAGATGCTCCTAGATAGCCCAAACAAGCAGCTCTCTTGTACATCTAACGTGATGTTGCTGCGATAGTACGGGCTCAAATCCACGCCCATTCCCACACCATGAATCTCAATACCGTTTTTGGTCGACTCACGTTCAATCACTTGTTTGAGGTGGTTATCCAAATAGAACTGATCGTTGGCGGTGCTGGTCGCGGTATCCATTGGGCAGCCGTCTGAGAACACGATCAAAACCTTTCTCTGGGCGGTGTGCTGCTGCAATCGATGGCTAGCGAACTGAACCGCTTCGCCATCAATCCCTTCTTTAAAGATGTCGGCTTTACGAAGACTCGCAATGCCAAGGCGAGCGCGTCTCCAATGCGTATCAAAATCCTTGAATACAATATGACGAACTTCGTTTAAGCGGCCTGGGTGTTTCGGTTGGCCCTGTTTAAGCCACTGCCGATAAACCTTGCCACCGTTCCAGTTATTGGTAGTAAAGCCAGTAATCTCGAAAGGGATGTTGGCCAGTCCAACAGATTTGAGAATTGTATCCATCAGTAGGCTTAACTTGTGACTGTGCTTTTGCATTGAGCCTGAGCAGTCCATCAAAAATGTGATGGCACATTGATGAGATGTACCGATGTCAGGCTGATAAAAGACAGTTCGATCCAATGGCGATGTGACGAGCTTGG
Organism: Vibrio sp. 10N.261.55.A10; assembly: GCF_041470825.1. Classification (NCBI taxonomy): domain Bacteria; kingdom Pseudomonadati; phylum Pseudomonadota; class Gammaproteobacteria; order Vibrionales; family Vibrionaceae; genus Vibrio; species Vibrio sp. 10N.261.55.A10. The sequence continues at coordinate 51,602 of NZ_JBFRNC010000009.1, forward strand.
TGATGGTAGTGGCATTAACAATGCCTTCTTCTAAATGGCCCTGACGTCGGTTCCTCTGTGGTGTGGCAACAAAGCTAGTAAGCATAGCGGCTAAACGGCGAGTGTTTACTTGTCTCGCCATGATGTCATCGGTGAGCTTTTGTCTCAGTTCGAGTAATAGGGCGCGCCTGACGAGTTTGTCTGCGGCGATGACTTGATCAAATTCTGAATTAAAGACCTGATAATTGGCGCCCGACAATTCAAAAACCTTGCTACTGCCCGTGATGTCAGTATCGACGTCTTGATCTTGAATGTCTCCATCAACGATAAGGGCAAGCTGCGCAAGGATTTTTATGTCTTCTTCAACGGTTGGCGTAGCCGAGTTATCGCTGTCTTGCTCTTGGTTGATGAGCTCTTGTGCAAGGGCTGCCAATTCGTTGGCGCAGTGAGCAAACTGTTGTTGGTCGGTTCTATGCTGCTTCAAGAGCTTCAGGCTATGCCCAAAAGTAGGCACGATACCGGCGCGAGTCGATTCAATGGTCTCAGCGATAGGCTCAGACACCGGAACGCCAGTTAAACGGGTGTGGATGACTTGCATCAGTGTAAACAGCAACATGCCTATTCGTGATTCGGTAAAGCCATTTTGATGATATTGGTCGCTCCAATACGCAAAGTTAAATTGGATACTGGTGGTCACGCCTTTTAGATAAGGCGGGACTTGCGATTCAATTCGTACCTGTTCGCAGAAATCGTATAACAGACGTTCTATTTCGTTTTGAGGGCGCAATGAATAATGGAGGTCAGCGTCTGAAAGCAAGAGTCGTAGTGCCGATGAATCGATCTTGCCTTGCATCGATAGCTTGCTGTTTTTCAGCTCATGACGAGACACAAAGGTGAGATCGTTGGTGTGAGCAGACTGGTAATAACAGGGTTTACTGCCTTTATAGAGTCGTTCTCCCCGATAGTTCAGATCGAGTTCACCACTGATTGCTCTGGCGACAGACACACCAATATCGAGGATCTTTTTCTGCTGAGAAGAAACATTGGCCATGGTTTACGACTCCGAGTGCGAATAGTTTTGAGTATGCGCTTCCAAGGCTTCACCAAAGCAACGGAAATAGTATTCGCTAACCAGTTCTTTCTCTTCGTCTTCGCAGCGATTTAAGAATGAAAGCCTAAATGCCGTCGGTACATCGTCGAATATTTGGATGTTTTCAGCCCAAGTGAGCACTGTACGCGGAGACATCACAGTCGAAAGGTCGCCAGCCCGAAACCCGTTACGCGTTAATCCTGCGGTGGCGATCATTTTCTCTATTAACTGCTGGCCATTTTCATTATTCAGCTCTGGAAGCTTAGATAACACGATTTTGGTTTCATGTTGTGGGTCTAAATAGTTGAGCGTAGCGATGATGTTCCATCTATCTAACTGACTGTGGTTAAGCACTTGAGTACCCGAATACAAACCTGAAAAGTTACCCAAGCCAAGCGTGTTGCAGGTAGCAAACAGGCGGAAAGAAGGGTGAGGCGTGATCACTCGGTTTTGTTCTAAAGAGGTGTATTTTCCGTCTTGCTCTAATAGCTGCTGAATCACAAACATCACATCAGGGCGACCAGCGTCGTACTCATCTAATACCAGCGCGATGGGCTGTTGAATGCTTTGTGGAAGAATGCCTTCTTTAAACTCTGTCACCTGCATTCCATCTTTAATGACGATGCTGTCTTTACCAATGAAATCCAATCGACTTAAGTGCCCGTCTAGGTTGATCCTCAAACATGGCCAATTCAATCTCGCGGCAATTTGCTCAATGTGAGACGACTTGCCCGTTCCGTGTGTGCCTTGTATCAATGTGCGACGATTGGAGGTGAACCCCGCCAATATAGCCAGCGTCACTTCAGGATCAAAACAGTAATTTGGGTCGACTTTCGGCACATATTCACCTGGATGTTCAAATGCCATCACCGTTAGGTTGCTGTCTATGCCAAAGCGTTCTCTCACGCTTACCGGCTGCGTTGGTACCAATTCCGCCTCTTTCATCATATTTCCCTCTATATAGCTCATCACTTGTCGCTGCTATCGCGATATGTCATCGATTATTAACAGCTCCAGTTAAGTTAACGGCACTTTTTGTACGAAAAACTACCAATAATGTGATCCAGTTTTATTAATTAGAATGAATTGTTCCAATTTAATATAAAAAGTTGACGCGCAAAAATTCTACTACTAAGGTGAAAATGAATTCGAAAAAGAGACAATTCATTCCGAAAAATGAAATTTTGGTTAACTCAAGGAGAATGGAAGAATGAGCGAGCAAGAAAAACGTACGGTTGTTTCCGGCACAGTAACAATGACACCATCAGAAGCGTTCGTTGAAACTATGGTTGCTAATGATGTTACCGATATGTTCGGTATCATGGGGTCGGCATTTATGGACGCAATGGATATCTTTGCTCCTGCTGGCATTCGATTGGTCCCAGTAGTACACGAGCAAGGCGCTGCCCACATGGCAGATGGTTACTCTCGTGTATCTGGTCGCCACGGTGTGGTTATCGGGCAGAATGGCCCAGGTATCAGTAACTGTGTAACAGCAATTGCAGCTGCGTTCTGGGCACATAGCCCGGTCGTGATTGTGACGCCAGAGACAGGCACTAAAACAATGGGCTTAGGTGGTTTCCAAGAATGTAACCAGCTTCCAATGTTCCAAGAGTTTACTAAGTATCAAGGACACGTAACGCACCCAGATCGTATGGCGGAATACACAGGTCGATGCTTCGACCGTGCGATGAGTGAAATGGGTCCAACTCAACTGAACATTCCACGTGACTATTTCTACGGTGAAACTCAAACCGAGATCCCTCAACCAGCACGTTTAGACCGTGGCCCAGGTGGTGAAAAATCTCTGAACGAAGCGGCAGACTTGATTGCTGAAGCGAAATTCCCAGTCATCATTTCTGGTGGCGGCGTGGTAATGGCTGATGCCGTTCAAGAGTGTGCGGCACTGGCAGAACGACTAGGAGCACCCGTAGTAAACAGTTACCTCCACAATGACTCGTTCCCTGCTAGCCACTCATTATGGTGTGGTCCTCTAGGCTATCAAGGTTCGAAAGCAGCAATGAAGTTGATGGCTCAAGCGGATGTGGTTATTGCTTTGGGTACACGTCTTGGTCCATTTGGTACGTTGCCTCAACATGGTATGGACTACTGGCCGAAGAACGCGAAAATCATTCAGATTGATGCCGACAACAAGATGCTAGGTCTGGTTAAGAAGATTTCAGTTGGTATCTGTGGTGATGCGAAAGCAGCTGCGGTTGCTCTATCTGAAAGATTGGAAGGCCGTGCATTGTTGTGTGATGACAATAAAGGCGCTCGTCAAGACACGGTCGCAACAGAGAAAGCACTTTGGGAAAAAGAGCTTGATGAGTGGACACACGAACGTGACTCGTTCAGCTTGGATATGATTGAAGAAAACTCACACGAGACTCCGTTCTCTGGTGGTGAATACCTTCACCCGCGCCAAGTATTGCGTGAGCTAGAAAAAGCGATGCCAGAAGACGTAATGGTCTCAACCGATATCGGTAACATCAACTCGGTGGCAAACAGCTACTTACGCTTTGAAAAACCACGTAGTTTCTTTGCGGCAATGAGTTTTGGTAACTGTGGTTACGCGTTCCCGACCATCATTGGCGCGAAAGCAGCAGCACCTCATCGCCCAGCTATCTCTTATGCAGGCGACGGTGCGTGGGGCATGAGCCTGATGGAAACCATGACATGTGTTCGTCATAACATTCCAGTGACAGCCGTGGTATTCCACAACCGTCAATGGGGTGCAGAGAAGAAGAACCAAGTCGACTTCTACAACCGACGCTTTGTTGCCGGTGAGCTAGATAACCAAAGCTTTGCTGAAATCGCACGAGCAATGGGCGCTGAAGGTATCACGGTTGATAAGCTAGAAGATGTAGGTCCAACCTTGCAAAAAGCCATCGACATGCAGATGAACGAAGGCAAAACAACCATCATTGAAATCATGTGTACTCAGGAGTTGGGCGACCCGTTCCGCCGAGATGCGCTATCAACACCGGTTCGTTTCCTAGATAAATACAAAGATTACGTATAAGTCGTAGGAAGTTTGTCCGGCCACGGTATTTTCGAGAGTGTTAGAGAAAGTGCAATCGAGAATGTGGTCGGGCAATATTAACGGGTATTGGCAATGTACTTAAGTGAATACCGGCAACCCGTATTTCAATAATCCTTAGTCAAACGTTAGAACATGAATTAAATGGCTGTTGTACATATAAGTGGTTTTAGTTATATAAACTTTGTCGTTCCTTATTAATCGACCCTTAGCTAATTGCTCCTTAGTTAATGGTTTTATAACTGTTAGTTATTGATGAGGATATATGGCCATTGATAAAGACATATACCTATTGTCATTTTTAAAATCATTCGTAACGATACTGATTAACCATGATAGTTAATTTTTAATTGTAATAAATTTAAATTAAGTGACCTATTACATGCATGCTGTGAACAATAAACGTTATATAAGCTCACTCGAAGAGCTGTATAAAATAATTAATTCATTAATGAATGAATGCAGTGACCAACGTGGTTTGATGTATAACGTGTGTGATTATGAAAATAATAATCTAATGCCAAGTTTAGGCCGTTCCAATCGTAAGAACATACGCCGTGTCGAACAAGAGCTTCTCTCGACCGTGAGAGTTTACGGTGGTCACTCGCTGAGTTCTAACGACATAAATGACTGGTTATTGATGTGTTTAGCCAAAAAGCAGGGCTTTCCCACCCGTTTACTGGAATGGACCGATAACCTGTTAAATGCGCTTTGGTCGGTGTGTCACAGCCAAAGTAAAGACTGCATAAACATAATTAAAGCTATTGATTATCAGCGGGTTAGTGTTTTTAGCTCGCCGTGTAATATCAACAAAACTCAGATATTTAATGTGGCGGATTGCGATCAGCAAGAGCCGCGCAAGGACAAGTGGTATTCCATTCACCCATTTAAGGAAGGTGGCAATGATGCCATTCAGCCTCTGTACGATGAGAAAGAATATTCAAACGGTCTAGTGTCCGTTCATATTCTTCCATCAGTAAAAGTAAACCTGATAAAGGAGTTAATATCCATGAACGTTTTAAATGAACCGACTGATTATATCGAAGAGAAGCTAACCGATATAAAAAATGAAGCCCATATAGATAACAATCAAGTTATTAATAAAGGTGAGGGGAATATTGAATTACAAGTGAATACCCATAACCGTAAACTTGAGCAGTATGGCCGAAAGTACCATCAAGATTTTGACTTCGACTAAAGTCTAATATTTCTAATTATTTTATTTAGACCTCGTATAAATCTAGTGAGTGACTGTGTAAATAAAATTAGAACACTAATTAATTTATAAAAAGATGAAATCTGTGAGCTTAAAGATTGTTTATAAAGTAACTCGAAGTTAGAGTGATGAACCTTGTTATCAAGTTGTTAAATTTTCACAGATCTAGTTTAAACACTCTAATAAAAAAGTGGCGCAAAGCTACTGAAATCTAAACCAATAACGAAAACATAAAGGATTCTGGAATATGAATATGCAAACCAATGCGGCGACATTCGTGCTGGAAAACCAAGTCGACACCGCCTTTTTACAGTCTTTTAGTGATGCGTGGAATAACCATGATATTGAAGCGCTAATGTCGTTTATGACCGAAGACTGTGTCTTCCACACCGTGGCAGGAGAAGGCGAACTTGGAAACACTATCGAAGGGTACGAAGCCGTTCGCAATAGCTTTGAATTGGTTTGGCAGAACTTTCCAGATGCAGCTTGGATCGACCCTGTCCACTTTGTGTGTGGTGACCGCGCGGTAAGTGAATCAACGTTCTCTGCGACTAACCCTGATGGCACTGTCATCGAAGCTCGTATGGTTGATGTGTTTACCCTGAAAGATGGAAAAATCAGCGTAAAAATCTAAGCCCAGACGATAAACCGATTCTCACTGAGATGTTAAATCTAGCCAAAGAAAATGGTCGTGGCGTTTACACCTATCGATGGTTAAATCCGCTGTCGAGCAAAGTGGAAACTAAGCACACTTACTATCGAGTTATCGACAATAAGTTGGTTGGGGTGGGTTATTACACAAATTCAAACAACACGTAAACGCGTTTCTACGGAACCCTCAACCCAGTTAAATAAAGGGCTGGGGGCTCGAAATGCCGGTTTGTGTAAAAAAGCAATTTAGTAAAATTCACACTGTGTAATTTTTGTTGTGAAATTGTTTCAAAAATAACAGTAGTATGAAAAACATGGAAACCACACAGTAAAGAACAATTTTGAAAAGGGTCTATTGGGATGTTTGACCTTAATGAAATTTAAAGCCGTACGAGGGATAGACTATGAATATGCTGACACTAGACAAAACAGAACTTCACAGAAACCATTCAACTTTTATTGCTGAAGCTGTCTTTGCCGTCGAAATGGTGAAAGCAGACAAGCAACTCGAAAAACAAAAAATGGCGAAACAGTTGCTTGATACTTTATTTCCTCTTGAGGCGGGTTCACACGAAGACGCGGTGAGCTACGAGATTGATTACCGACATGTTCAGGTTTACTTCAAAAACGGTGAGCACACCGGCCTAAAACGCGCTAAACACTTTGTAGCTTACACAGGTGATAAATCTAAGCCTTCAGCAATCCTATTCCGTGATGAAAGCGGTACGCACGTTGAAGTGACAATCGGTGCTCGTAAAGGCACTGGCCGCCTGGAGTTGGTTGATATTCAAGATATCCAATTAGAGACGTGCACCACGTTTGGTCAAACTGAGGCGAGCCGTTCTTCTGGCATCCGTCACTGGGTGAGCTTAGTAAAAGGCGATGAAAGTGGCCGCCCGAATGCATCAAGTGAAGACAAAGAGTTCACGGCGAAAAATGGTGAAGACTATAACCTAGGTTTTTGCTTCGCAATCTAACGAACTGTCTTTGAAATGTGCAGTGCAGATCTGTGAGACGCAGCACTGACATTTGAGCACTGATTTCTCTTTTACCTTTGGTAACTTTCCCCGCCCCTATAGCGGGGCTTTTTTATTAGAGCTATAAGTAAATTGGGTGATTATTAAAATTATCGGCAAAAAGTTTGGATGTGATTTTACGGTGCGTTATTTTAATTTAAATTGTTGTATTTGAAGGTTTTTATTCTTTTGTTTTAATCTGTTTTTATTGGGTTAACTATCACTATCAACGGTGGTTTGGGTGACTATTGAGCTAAAAATCAGTCAAAATGCTTTGAGCTGTGCTATAATGTGCGCCTTGGGATTGAGCCAGTAAGTCCATTTATCACTAACTATTGTGATTTTTATTGCCTTTTATTTAGGCGATGCGGCGAGCCAATCAAGTAGTAGTTGGATATGGAGAGCGTCCTTATATTCGTTGAATCGGATATGCGAACATCATAATTTATGAGTTTTAAATCAAAAAAGTACAGTATTGATTCTACTGACTATCAAGTTGGTCAAGACAACGTCAGTAAATGGGGCATGGATGTCCATAACACAGTTTTCGTAGCCTCAGTTGGCTTATCTCTTCTCTTCATCATCACTCTTCTTGCTCTTCCTCCTGCAGATGCTAAAGCTGCAATTGATTCTATTAAGGGTGCTGTTCTATCAAAGTTTGACTTCCTGTTTATGTGGGGAGCTAACATCATGCTAGCGTTTGCTGTTGTTCTTGCTTTTTCACCGTTGGGTAAAATCCGTTTAGGTGGTGAAGACGCGACGGCGGACTATTCAATGTCATCTTGGATTGCGATGTTATTCGCAGCAGGTATGGGTATTGGACTTATCTTCTGGGGTGTTGCAGAGCCAACTGCATTCTTCACGAACTGGTTCGGAACGCCATTAGACGCAGAACCTTTCACAGCCGCTGGTCGTGAATTAGCACTGGGCGCAACCGTATTCCACTGGGGTTTTCATGCATGGGCTATCTATGGCATGACGGCGCTTTGTCTGGCGTACTTTGTTTATAACAAAGGCTTACCGCTATCAATGCGTTCTGTGTTTTACCCAATTCTGGGTGAGCGTGTGTGGGGCAAAACTGGTGATGTAATCGATGTACTAACCGTACTGGTTACTCTGTTTGGCCTTGCGACTTCATTGGGCTTAGGTGGTACACAAGCAGCAAGTGGTATTAGCCACGTGTTCGGCTTGGAAAACAACATCTTCCTTCAGCAATCTATCATCGTTCTGATCATGGGCTTGGCGATCATCTCTGTACTACGTGGTATGGACGGTGGTGTTAAGTTCCTAAGTAACCTGAACATGGTTATTGCATTCATATTCCTTGGTCTTATCGCTGTATTGAATTTCACAACTGTGCTTGATTCAATGGCAACGGCGGCAACGGGCTATGTGAAAAATATCGTAGCTTTGAGCCAAAGTGCGGGTCGTGAAGACACAACATGGCTGCATGGTTGGACTGTGTTCTACTGGGCATGGTGGGTAGCGTATGCACCTTTCTTCGGTATGTTCGTAGCGCGTATTTCTAAAGGCCGTACGGTTCGTGAATTCCTACTTTGCGTATTGATTATCCCAACATTGGTAACGTCGGCTTGGATGTCGATCTTCGGTGGCGTAGCTATCGAGCAAGTAATTAACCATGTGGGGCAACTTGGCCTCGACCAAGGCATTACAGACGTATCTCTAAGCTTGTTTTACATGCTAGATGCTTACTCGTTCGGTAGCATTCTGTCTGTTCTCGCAGTCGCGCTGATCATCGTGTTCTTCGTTACAACGTTGGACTCAGGTTCTATCGTTATCGATGGCATGACGGCGGGTGGTAAATTAGAAGTGCCAGTGAAACAGAAAGTCGTTTGGGCGGTTATCTCAGGTGCTATCGCGATGGTGATGCTGTGGATTGGTGGTACTCAATCAATCCAAGCTCTGCAATCTATTACGATTATTGCAGCACTGCCGTTTACGATCATTCTTTTGATTGGTTGTGTGAGCTTGTTGAAAGGCCTACTGACAGAAGTCGGTAAAGGGCAAGAAACCGTAACTCAAACTACAAAATAAATCGTGAATTAAGTAAGTCGCTAGATAGAGATTTACTTTACTCAGCATGATTCAAAGCTCTCTTGTACTTGGTGCAAGAGAGTTTTTTATGCCTAGGAAGAAATCAGAGACCAGATAAAAAAGAGCCACAAGTGAATCATCACTTGTGGCTCTTTTCGTTCTTAGTTCTAGGTGCTCGGTTCTAGGGCGTGTTGATCTT
>NZ_JBFRNC010000010.1:0-34736 GCF_041470825.1 Vibrio sp. 10N.261.55.A10
AAATAATGGTGCGGTCGGAGAGACTTGAACTCTCACACCTCTCGGCGCCAGAACCTAAATCTGGTGCGTCTACCAATTCCGCCACGACCGCAGCAAATCTTTATAGTCATACTGAATATTGGTGATTCAATATAACGTTGTCTTTTCTTTCTCGAAGAAAGAATGGTGGCTACTGCGGGATTTGAACCTGCGACCCCATCATTATGAGTGATGTGCTCTAACCAACTGAGCTAAGTAGCCATCTGAGAGCGAGACAATATAATATAATCTTGCTTTCAATGCCATTATCTTTTTAAAGATAATTACACTTTAAATTGTGGCTGGGCTACCTGGATTCGAACCAGGGAATGCCGGCATCAAAAGCCGGTGCCTTACCGCTTGGCGATAGCCCAACAATGATATCTTAAAGACATCTCAATATGGTGCGGTCGGAGAGACTTGAACTCTCACACCTCTCGGCGCCAGAACCTAAATCTGGTGCGTCTACCAATTCCGCCACGACCGCGTTATTTCCTAAAAACTCTTTGTTACTAAAGACAAACTTTAATATCAAATAGAGTGCTTAGGAAATGGTGGCTACTGCGGGATTTGAACCTGCGACCCCATCATTATGAGTGATGTGCTCTAACCAACTGAGCTAAGTAGCCATTTCCATATTGTTGCTCATTTCGAAACGTTGCCGCTTCGCTGTGAACGGGGCGCATTATGCGGAGTTGAGTGAAACCCGTCAACTTTTTTTTTGAATAAATCGCGAATAAACATCTGTTCGGTTTCTTTTTAGGCAAAGAGGCGTATTTGTCGACAAAAAACAGGTCTAAAAGGCGATATATATAGGAAGTTAAGTTTCTGGTGAGGGACAATTTAGAAAGGGGAAAAACAAAAAGGCCAGTGAATTCACTGGCCTTTTTTCTAGATGTTTAATCAGAATTATACATTGAAGCGGAAGTGAACAACGTCACCATCTTTAACGATGTATTCTTTACCTTCAAGGCGCCATTTACCTGCGTCTTTCGCACCGCTCTCACCGTTAAATTCGATGAAGTGATCGAATCCAACAACTTCAGCACGGATGAAACCTTTCTCGAAGTCTGTGTGGATCTTACCCGCTGCTTGTGGCGCAGTTGCACCTACAGGGATTGTCCAAGCACGAACTTCTTTAACACCAGCTGTGAAGTAAGTCTGAAGAGTCAGTAGTTCGTAACCAGAGCGGATCACTCGGTTAAGACCTGGTTCTTCGATACCCATATCCGCAAGGAACTCTTCGCGATCTTCGTCATCAAGCTCAGAAAGCTCTGATTCGATTGCTGCACAAACAGCAACAACAACGTTGTTTTCGTTTTCTGCGTATTCACGAACAGCGTCTAGGTATGGGTTATTTTCAAAACCATCTTCTGCAACGTTTGCGATGTACATTGTTGGCTTAAGCGTTAGGAAGTTTAGGTAGCCGATTGCTGCCGCTTCTTCTTTGCCAAGTTCAACAGTACGTGCCATACCACCTTCAGTTAGAACTGGAAGTAGCTTTTCTAGTACAGTGATTTCGAATTTAGCGTCTTTGTCGCCGCCTTTCGCTTTCTTCGCGTTACGTTGAATTGCACGCTCACAGCTGTCTAAGTCAGCCAGTGCAAGTTCTAGGTTGATCACTTCGATATCTTCAATTGGAGATACTTTGCCAGCAACGTGAACAATGTTTTCATTTTCAAAGCAGCGTACAACGTGACCGATAGCGTCAGTTTCACGGATGTTAGCTAGGAATTTGTTACCAAGACCTTCACCTTTAGATGCGCCAGCAACTAGGCCCGCGATATCTACGAATTCCATTGTCGTTGGAAGGATCTTCTGTGGATTAACAATTTTTGCTAATGCATCTAAGCGTAGATCTGGAACCGGAACGATACCTGTGTTTGGTTCGATCGTACAAAATGGAAAGTTTGCTGCTTCGATGCCTGCTTTAGTCAGTGCGTTAAACAGAGTTGACTTACCAACGTTTGGTAGACCAACGATGCCACATTTAAAACCCATGATATAAACCTTATTCTGCTTTGAACGTATGTAAGCGATTTTGTGCTTTTGGTAGGCCATCTTTTAATAAGATGTCTAGGCTGCGAACCGATTCGTCAACGACGGCCTCGATACACTCTTGCTCTTTTTGAGGAGCTTTGCCTAATACATAACCTGCAACTTTATCTTTGTGTCCTGGATGGCCGATGCCTAATCTAAGACGATAGAATTCTTTATTGTTACCCTGCTTGCTGATGATGTCTTTCAGACCATTATGTCCGCCATGACCACCACCTTTTTTAAACTTTCCAATACCAGGAGGCAGATCTAACTCATCGTGAGCGACCATGATCTCTTCTGGTTTAATTTGGTAGAACTTTGCTAAGGCTGCAACTGCTTTGCCTGACAAGTTCATAAAAGTCGTTGGGATCAGCAAACGAAGATCTTCACCGTGAACCATGATACGACCCGTTAGGCCAAAGAACTTTGGTTCGTTCTTTAGTGTCACGTTATGTACACGCGCTAATTCTTCAACTACCCAAGCGCCCGCGTTGTGGCGAGTTTTGGCGTATTCTGGACCTGGATTAGCCAGTCCAACGAGAAGTTTTATTTGTTGGCTCAAGGTATGGATCTCTCTTGGGATTTCAAAAAGCGCCGTATGATATCACAGTTTATGAAAAAGGTGCGAGCTAGCTGATAGCTGCGCGATTATTCCTGTTTGTGATAACTAGCAGTGCAATATTACTCAGACATAAAAAAAGCACTTCATTGACTGAAGTGCTTAATATCTTTCTCTCGCGTGTTTCTAAAACCAAGCTTTTGTAAAAAAAGCTATTGGGCTTTGATTAGTTGAACATCGCTGAGATTGATTCTTCGTTGCTGATACGACGAATCGCTTCAGCAAGCATGCGAGAAAGGCTAAGTGTTGTCACTTTACCCGTCGCAGCCATCTCTGGAGATAGAGAGATAGAATCCGTTACGATAACTTGGTCTAGAACAGAGTTCTTGATGTTGTTCGCAGCAGTACCAGAGAAAACAGCGTGAGTTGCGTAAGCGAATACACGCTTAGCACCGCGCTCTTTAAGCGCTTCAGCTGCTTTACATAGTGTGCCACCCGTATCGATCATGTCATCAACGATAACACAGTCACGACCTTCAACATCACCGATTAGGTTCATTACTTCAGAAACGTTAGCACGTGGACGACGCTTATCAACGATAGCGATGTCAACATCACCTAGCGCTTTAGCCGTTGCACGAGCACGTACAACACCACCAAGGTCTGGAGAAACCACTACTGGGTTTTCTAGGCCACGGTTCGCCATGTCTTCTAGAAGAACTGGAGTGCCGAAGATGTTATCAACAGGTACATCGAAGAAGCCTTGGATTTGCTCTGCGTGTAGGTCGATAGTAAGAACGCGGTCAACGCCAACGTTAGAAAGGAAATCTGCAACAACTTTTGCAGTAATTGGCACACGAGCAGAACGTACACGACGATCTTGACGGGCATAACCGAAGTAAGGGATTACAGCAGTAATACGGCCAGCAGAAGCACGGCGCATTGCGTCAATCATTACCACCAATTCCATTAGGTTGTCATTGGTTGGTGCACAAGTTGATTGAATCAGGAATACATCGCTACCACGAACGTTTTCATTGATTTGAACAGCGACTTCGCCATCAGAAAAACGGTCTACAGTAGCATCGCCAAGAGAGATGTATAGACGATCAGCAATACGTTGGGCTAGTTCAGGTGTTGCGTTACCAGCAAATAGCTTCATATCAGGCACGGTGGAAACCTCGGGTTGCGTCCAGTTTTAAATAGATTGTGGGTGGGCTGAGTGGTATTCAGCCAAAGTTTCTTTTAAAGGAGAAATGTTTCGTCCTTTCGCTACAAAAGCGGAAACTGTGTCAGGCAGTTGTTCCAACACCAATTCGGCTTCTTTTTTGCTGCTAAATTCAGCAAAAACGCACGAACCAGTGCCAGTCAATCTCGACGGCGCGTATTGTAGCAGCCATGAAAGTTGCTTATCAACCTCTGGGTACAGCATTCGCACAATTTTTTCGCAATCGTTTACGTATTCTTGCTCTAGAAGCGTTGATAGCGCTCGCTTCGGCGTATTTCGAGTTAATTCTGAATGTTTGAATATGTCTGCAGTTGCTATGCTCACTTGAGGTTTGGCGACTAGATACCATTTTTCATCCGGATTAGCTGGTGACAATTGTTCTCCAACCCCTTCAGCAAAGGCGGCGTGGCCTCGAACGAAGACAGGAACGTCAGCACCAAGCTTCAAACCGATCTCGGCGAGTTGATCGTCTGACAGGTTGAGTTGCCATAAATAATTCAGAGCGACCAACACGGTTGCTGCATTTGAAGAGCCTCCGCCAATACCGCCACCCATAGGCAGTACTTTCTTGAGTTCAATATCGGCACCGAAACAGGTTGAGGTATATTGCTGTAGCGCAGTAGCGGCTTTCCAGATCAGGTTGTCTTCAAGTGCTACCCCAGGGATTTCTGGTGTGATTGTTATCGAGCTAGTTTCTGAGTTTGCGGTAACCGTCAGTTCATCACCAAAATCGACAAACTGAAATAAAGTTTGAAGTTCGTGATAGCCATTGTCACGTCGACCAGTGATATAGAGAAATAAATTCAGTTTAGCCGGAGAAGGCCAATGGGTTGGCGTTGTTATCATCTTTTCAGTGTCCACTTCGAAACTACAATGTTGATTTTGTTATTGTCTTGCTTGAATGACAATCGAGTAGGGAGTGGGATTATCTCTACCTTAGTGTTGTCTTCACCCGATAGTTGCTTATTCGGCATCTCTGTATTGCGATAGTTAGCAAAACTCAGTGTCCATAATTGGTTGCTGACTTGTTTGGTGAGAGATTCAAGCGTGTTGGTCGTGTTCAATTGGTAGCTATCGGCTTGGTCTGGAATGCCAAGGAACCATTGTGGCAGGTGATCAATAGGGATCTGTAAACCTGTCAGCTGCTCAACCAAGACTGAAGCGCTCGCATGAGTAAGTACTTGATCGCCATAGGTCACGACTTTTGCACCCGATGGATCTATGGTTAGGTTCAGTGCAGTTTGACCGAGAAAAGTAGTGAGCCTTAATTGACTTTGATTTGGTGAATGTTTCCAAATGAAATTTAGGCTTTGGCGCTGCTCTGGAGAAATGTAGGCGAGCTTGCCCGAGGCTTGGTAGTTTTCTATCTGTAGAAGTCGGTTTTGGTGACTTTGCCACTCAACACTGGTCGGTTGTTCTGGGATAGACGAGCAACCCACCATAATTATGGTCATAAAAATAAGAGACGTGATTCTACGAAGTTTGCTCATATTTGCTCACAACTTGTTCAAATTTATCTAAAAAACGCTTCAACTATAGCATTGAATTCACGAACTCAGGAAAACAAATCCCGCTTGCTCTTTAAATAGAGCCATGCATCAAGTAAAATTCGCCCCTTGTTTCCATTCCCTGATCGAGAACTTCTGATACATGTCTTTGCTTGCCGTAGGTATCAATCACAATACAGCGTCGGTTGAATTGCGAGAAAAAGTCGCTTTTGGTCCAGATAAATTATCTGAGGCACTCAAGCAACTTAACGCAAATGCACACGTGAATGGAAGTGTCATACTTTCTACCTGTAATCGAACTGAAGTGTATTGCGACGTTAAAGGCGTGGCTAAAAACAAACTCATCGATTGGTTGTCGGTTTTCCATCAAGTTAGCCCAGAAGAGCTAAAGCCAAGCCTTTATATCCATGAAGAGCAAGCCGCGATTAAACACTTAATGCGCGTTGCTTGTGGTTTGGACTCTTTAGTCTTGGGTGAACCGCAGATCTTAGGTCAGGTGAAGCAAGCGTATACGGACTCGCGAGAGAACAAATCCGTTGATGCTTCAATGGAAAAACTATTCCAGAAATCATTTTCTGTTGCGAAGCGTGTTCGAACTGAAACTGAAATCGGCGGAAGCGCGGTTTCTGTAGCTTACGCAGCCTGTACCTTAGCCAAGCATATTTTTGAATCCATCGCAGATTCAACCGTGTTACTGGTTGGTGCGGGTGAAACCATTGAGCTGGTGGCTAAGCACCTTTCGGCGAATGGCTGTACAAAAATGATTGTGGCGAACCGAACTCGAGAACGTGCTCTAGGGCTAGCAGAAGAATTTGGTGCTGAAGTGATCAGCTTGAATGAGATCCCTGATCATCTTCATCGAGCGGACATCGTAATTAGCTCAACCGCAAGTCCATTGCCTATTATCGGTAAGGGTATGGTTGAGACTGCTCTAAAAACAAGAAAGCATCAGCCGATGTTATTGGTTGATATTGCCGTTCCACGTGATGTGGAATCGCAGGTTGGTGATCTAAATGATGCCTACCTTTATTCGGTTGATGATTTGCAGTCGATTGTTGATGGCAATATCGAACAACGTAAAGTTGAAGCGATTCAAGCTGAAGCGATCGTCAGTGAAGAAAGTGCCGCGTTCATGAGTTGGATGCGCTCTTTACAAGCGGTAGACAGTATTCGAGATTACCGTAAATCGGCTAACGAAATCCGCGAAGAATTATTAAGTAAAAGTTTACAATCGCTTGCCGCTGGCGGTGACCCTGAAAAAGTTTTACTCGAGCTCAGCAATAAGCTCACAAACAAATTGATCCATGCTCCAACGCGCGCACTTCAAAGTGCAGCTGAGCAAGGAGAACCTGCAAAATTAATGGTCATTAGACAGAGTTTGGGCTTAGAAAACCCTCAATAATATTAGACCTCCAACAAGATAAGACATTATGAAAGCCTCGATTCTAGTAAAGCTTGAAACACTTGTTGAACGCTATGAAGAAGTTCAACATCTACTTGGTGATCCAGATGTAATCGGGAATCAAGACAAATTCCGTGCACTTTCGAAAGAATACTCTCAACTTGAAGAAGTGACAGCTTGCTTCCAGTCATACCAGCAAGCGAAAGAAGATCTAGAAGCTGCTGAAGAGATGGCAAACGAAGACGACGCAGAAATGCGTGAAATGGCTCAAGATGAAATCAAAGATGCGAAAGCAGCAATTGAGCGTCTGACTGATGAGCTACAGATTCTTCTTATTCCAAAAGATCCAAACGATGAGCGTAACTGTTTCCTAGAAATCCGCGCAGGTGCGGGTGGTGATGAAGCAGGTATCTTCGCGGGCAACCTGTTCCGTATGTACTCTAAGTTTGCTGAGAAGAAAGGTTGGCGTGTTGAAATCATGAGCAGCAATGCTTCTGAGCAAGGCGGCTACAAAGAGATGATCGCTAAGGTTAGTGGCGACGCTGTTTACGGCACCATGAAGTTTGAGTCAGGCGGTCACCGTGTACAACGTGTACCTGAAACCGAATCTCAAGGCCGTGTTCACACGTCAGCATGTACGGTTGCGGTTATGCCTGAGATCCCAGAAGCGGATCTTCCAGAAATCAAAGCGGGCGACCTTAAAATTGATACTTTCCGTGCATCAGGCGCGGGTGGTCAGCACGTTAACACCACGGATTCAGCAATCCGTATTACTCACTTACCAACGGGTACAGTAGTAGAGTGTCAGGACGAGCGTTCTCAGCATAAAAACAAAGCGAAAGCGATGGCTGTTCTTGCTGCTCGTATTGTTCAAGCAGAAGAAGAGCGCCGCGCGGCAGCGGTTTCTGATACACGTCGTAACCTACTAGGTTCGGGTGACCGTAGTGACCGTATTCGTACGTACAACTACCCACAAGGCCGTGTTTCGGATCACCGTATCAACCTTACAATTTACCGTCTTAACGAAGTACTTGAAGGTGACATGCAAAGCTTGCTTGATCCTGTACTTCAAGAGCACCAAGCCGATCAGCTTGCTGCACTTGCAGAGAACAACTAACCAGTATGCAGTCAGCATATACGGTTGAAAGTGCTTTAAAAGCAGCAATCGTAAAGCTTCAAGAGGGTGATAACACATCACCCTCTATTGATGCCGCGGTACTGCTTTGTCACGCCTTAGATAAACCAAGATCTTACCTACTGACTTGGCCTGAGAAGCATCTCACCTCTGAGCAAGAGTCTGAATTCAATGCCCTTCTAAAACGTCGCTTAACCGGTGAGCCTGTGGCTTACATTATCGGTGAGCGTGAGTTTTGGTCACTGCCGTTAAAAGTTTCCCCTTCTACATTAATCCCACGCCCAGATACCGAGCGTTTGGTTGAAGTAGCGTTGGATAAAACCTTTGGCAAGCAAGGCGCGATTCTCGATTTAGGGACAGGTACAGGTGCTATCGCGTTAGCATTGGCGTCTGAGATGCCGAATCGACAGGTGACGGGTATTGATCTTCGCCCTGAAGCGCAGCAGCTTGCGACAGAGAATGCACAGCGTCTCAACATCACCAATGCGACTTTTTTGCATGGTAGTTGGTTTGAGCCTTTGAGCTCTGAAGGCGTTGTGAAATTCTCTCTGATTGTTTCTAACCCGCCATACATTGAGAAGAATGATCCTCATTTGTCTCAAGGCGATGTGCGTTTTGAGCCGATCACAGCACTGGTTGCTGAAGAGAAAGGGCTTGCAGATATTCGATACATTTCTGAAAACGCACGTGGCTTTTTGGAAAATGAAGGTTGGTTAGCATTTGAACACGGCTATGACCAAGGTTTGGCAGTTCGTGAGATTATGCAGGCGCTCGGTTATCTCGATGTTGTCACAGAGAAAGATTACGGTGGTAATGACCGAGTGACATTGGGTCGTTACTGTTCATAGTTAGTGATTGTTAATCGTCTTGTGAGCAATGGATGATGAACTTGCTAAATTGATACCTTTAACTCGACAATACATTTAACCCGATAATGCATTTAACGCAGAAATACAGAGATTTTATGCAGAACTACAGAGCATTAACGGGTATTGTGAGGCTCGTGTTAACGAAAGCACATATAAAAATATAAAGGAATACCATGTACGAAGGTCTAAAACATTTTCACCTATTAACGATTGCTATAAGTGCGCTACTTCTCTCGATTCGTTTCGCTCTTATGATGGCTAACTCACCTAAGCTTAAGCATCCTTTCTTGCAGCGTTTCCCTCATATCAATGACTCGTTGCTATTGCTATCGGGTATTGGTTTGATTTTCATCACTGGCTTTATTCCATTTACACCAGCAGCACCATGGTTAACCGAAAAACTAACTTGTGTTATGGCTTACATCGCATTAGGTTTCTTTGCGCTTAAGCTAGGTAAAAACAAGCTACTGAGAGTATTCTCTTTCTTTGGTGCGCTTGGCTGGTTAGCGATGGCAGGCAAAATCGCAATGACCAAGACACCAACATTTTTCGGTTAATTATCTCCTTATTTCGGTTAACTATCTATGTACGAATTTTTTGATGAAGACTTTGACCAGCTAGAGTTAGCTGAAGGTGCATTGATCTTAAATAAAGCGATTAACCCAGAAACTCAAGACAGTTGGGCAGAGCAAGAGCTGGCGAGATTGTTAAAAGACGCCGAGTTTGCTTTGGTTAATGAAACCGATGAACAGCAGAAGTTTGAATCTTTTATTCGACTATTCTTTTATGAATGGGGTTTTGCTGGCGATAAAGATGCGTATTTCTCTTCGGAAAACGCGTTCATCGATAAAGTGCTTGAGAGAAAGAAAGGCATTCCAGTGAGTCTGGGGGCGATCTTTCTTTTTCTAGGTCGCAAGCTAGGCTTTCCTGTAGAGGGCGTCTCTTTCCCGACTCAATTCTTACTTAAAGTAAGTTGGTACGGGCAAGCTGCAGCCTATATTAACCCTTATAACGGTGAGTATGTTGGCGAACAAACGCTGCGAGCATGGTTAATTGGCCATGATGGCCCATTAGCTAAGGTGAAACCTGAGCACTTAGAAGTCGCCGACCACCCAACAATTATTGGTAAGTGGTTAGCCCTGCTCAAGAGTGCACTGCTGCGAGAAGAGCGTTATACACTTGCATTGAAGTGTACTGACCTTGCTTTGACGTTTGTACCTGATGACCCATATGAAATCCGTGACCGCGGTTTTATCTATCAGCAGCTAGACTGTCACCAAGTAGCCGCAACCGATTATCAATACTTTATCGACCAATGCCCAGATGACCCGGCATCTGAGTTACTGAAATCTCAAGTGAACGTCATGAACGAAAAGACAGTGGTTGTTCACTAATTAATAATTATTTAGAGAGAATATGATGGAACAGAAAACAGTTCATATTGGCGATATGCCAATTGCTAACGACAAGCCATTTACGCTATTTGCAGGCATGAACGTTCTTGAATCTCGTGATCTTGCTATGCAGATCTGTGAGCACTATGTAAAAGTAACCGAGAAGCTGGGCATCCCTTACGTATTTAAGGCGTCTTTTGATAAAGCGAACCGCAGCTCAGTTCATTCATACCGTGGTCCAGGAATGGAAGAAGGTCTCAAAATCTTCCAAGAGCTGAAAGATACTTTCGGCGTGAAGATCATTACTGATATCCACACAGAAGCTCAAGCTCAGCCTGTTGCGGATGTGGTTGATGTAATCCAACTACCTGCATTCCTAGCTCGTCAAACTGATCTTGTTGAAGCAATGGCTAAGACTGGCGCAGTAATCAACGTGAAGAAGCCTCAGTTCATGAGCCCGAATCAAGTTGGCAACATCGTTGATAAGTTCGCTGAGTGCGGTAATGACAACATCATCCTTTGTGAGCGTGGCGCTTGCATGGGTTACGATAACCTTGTTGTGGATATGCTTGGCTTTGGCGTAATGAAGAAGTCTTCAAACGGTAGCCCAATCATCTTCGACGTGACGCACTCTCTACAAATGCGTGACCCATCAGGTGCTGCATCTGGCGGCCGTCGTGAGCAAACGGTTGAGCTTGCTAAAGCGGGTCTTGCGACAGGTATTGCGGGTCTGTTCATTGAAGCTCACCCTAACCCAGACCAAGCTCGCTGTGATGGCCCATCTGCGCTACCTCTAGACAAACTAGAGCCGTTCTTGAAGCAGATGAAAGCACTGGATGACCTTATCAAAGGCTTTGAGCACATCGATATTAAGTAGCTGAAGCTGATGTTAAATAACTCGCTAATGTAAATTAGTTAAAGTGGTTATTTAACGATATCAAATAAACGCCCAACTCTAAGAGTTGGGCGTTTTTGTTTATCTGGGTATCAGTTCGTTTCGTTGTGCGCTTATCTGTTCTTTTGAGCGCTAATTAGCGCTAGATGATTAAATCCTTGTTAACAGAATCTTTGACTCCCTAAGAAATAACCATGAGTGTGTGAGGTCTGTCCTGTTTACAGTAAATTACTGATGTTCATCACACTTTATAAGTAAACGATTGCCTGTGATGCAGGGGAAGTTTGAGTGTAATCTCATAATTTTGTTACACTTAACTGTTGATCTATGCGTGACCAATTCGACATAAATATGAAATCGTCGTGTTACATCTAGAATGTTAATTTAAGATTAGTCATGTTGAAGTCTTATTGTTCGAACTCCAGGAAAGGGGTCGCAATAGATTATAAAAAGCAGTGGATTCCCCTAAAAAGTTCAAAGGTATGACAATGAAGCAACGCATTATTCTAAAGACAGCACTAAGTGCTGCAATCCTAGCTACTTTAGCTGGGTGTGCGTCTCAATCAGCTCATGATTGGAACCAAGACGAAACTTACAAGCTAACGATTCTTCACACAAACGATAACCATGGTCGTTTCTGGCAGAATAAATACGGCGAATACGGCATGTCTGCGCGTAAAACGCTTGTTGACCAACTTCGTTCAGAAGTTGAAGCAGAAGGCGGTAGCGTGTTGCTTCTATCTGGCGGTGACATCAACACGGGTGTTCCAGAGTCAGACCTTCAGGACGCAGAACCTGATTTTAAAGGTATGAACAAAATTGGTTACGATGCAATGGCATTGGGTAACCACGAGTTTGATAACTCTTTAGACGTACTACAAAAGCAGATCGACTGGGCTAACTTCCCAATGTTATCTGCAAACATCTACGATAAAGCGACAGGCGAACGTAAATTCCAAGCGTACGAAATGTTTGAAAAGCAAGGCATCAAGATTGCGGTTATTGGTTTAACAACTGAAGATACCCAAAAGATTGGTAACCCTGAATTTATCGCAGGCATCGATTTCCGTGACCCTAAAGAAGAAGCGAAGAAGCTAATCGCTGAACTTAAAGAAACAGAAAAACCGGATCTAATCTTTGCTGTGACTCACATGGGTCACTACGAAAACGGTCAACGTGGTGTTAACGCTCCGGGTGATGTTGCACTCGCTCGTTACCTAAACGAAGGCGATCTAGACATGATCGTTGGTGGTCACTCTCAAGAGCCTGTATGTATGGAAGGCCCTAACGTAGCGAAGAAAAACTTCAAGCCGGGTGATGAGTGTAAGCCTGACGTACAGAACGGTACTTACATCGTTCAAGCTCATGAGTGGGGCAAGTACGTAGGCCGTGCTGATTACGAATTCCGTAACGGCGAACTAGAGATGGTGAGCTACGATCTGATTCCAGTTAACCTTAAGAAGAAAGTTAAGATTGACGGTAAGAAGCAACGTGTTCTTATTCAAGATGAAATCGCACAAGACCCAGAGTTACTTGAATTCCTACGTCCTTTCCAAGAGCAAGGTCAAGCACAGCTAGAAGTTCAAATTGCTGAAACTAATGGCAAGCTTGAAGGCGACCGTAACGTTGTTCGTTTCCAACAGACTAACCTAGGTCGTTTGATTGCAACGTCTCACATGGAGCGTGCAAAAGCAGACTTCGCTGTGATGAACTCTGGTGGTGTACGTGATTCAATTGAAGCCGGTGATGTGACTTACAAAGACGTACTAACAGTACAACCTTTTGCAAACATCCTGACTTACACAGACATGACGGGTAAAGAAGTTCTAGATTATCTAAACGTAGTGGCGACTAAACCAATCGATTCTGGTGCTTACGCACAGTTTGCTGGTATCTCAATGACAGTGGCAAACGGTGAAGTATCGAATGTATTCATCGGTGGCAAACAGCTTCGTCTAGACGAAACTTACCGTTTCACAGTGCCAAGCTTCAACGCAGCTGGTGGTGATGGTTACCCTAAACTGTCTGACCACCCTGGTTACGTAAACACTGGTTTTGTTGATGCTGAAGTACTGAAAGAGTACCTAGAAGCAAACAGCCCGGTTGACGTGAACAAGTA
Source organism: Vibrio sp. 10N.261.55.A10 (assembly GCF_041470825.1). Classification (NCBI taxonomy): domain Bacteria; kingdom Pseudomonadati; phylum Pseudomonadota; class Gammaproteobacteria; order Vibrionales; family Vibrionaceae; genus Vibrio; species Vibrio sp. 10N.261.55.A10. Next base: position 13,168 of record NZ_JBFRNC010000010.1, read on the forward strand.
CGCGCCTTCAGGCCAAATGGTTTACAAGTAATTGAATCCAAGCAATTGTATCAATAGGTGCTAAATTAGATTGACTCTAGCACCATGATAAATTTAACTAAAGCGACGCCTCGGCGTCGCTTTTTGTTTATCTATCGTTTGGATTTGTTATGACCCCTGCAATCAATCTCGCCAAGAAAAAGAAAATCGCTCATAGCGTGCATCAGTATCATCATGATGCGAATAATACGAACTATGGTTTAGAAGCCGTTGAAGCGCTTGGTCAAGATCCCAAACGTGTATTCAAAACGCTGTTGTTCTGCTTGAATGGTGTGGCGAAAGATTTGGCGGTCGCCGTTATTCCTGTCGACCAGAAGCTAAACCTAAAACTGGCAGCAAAAGCGGCGAAAGGCAAAAAAGCAGAGATGGCTGATCCAGATATTGCTCAGAAAACCACGGGTTATGTCGTGGGGGGAATTAGTCCGCTTGGTCAGAAGAAAGCACTACCTACCTTCGTTCATTCCAGTGCGACAGGTTTTGAAACGATATGTGTGAGTGCAGGTAAGCGTGGGCTAGAGATTGAATTAGACCCAAAAGACTTAACACTGCTGACTCGCGGCCAGTTTGCTGATCTATGTTTATAGATTGTTGTCATGATGATAAAACTATCGAATGACAAACAAAAACGCCCGCTAGACTAATCTAGCGGGCGTTTTTATATCGAGTGTCTCGTCTTACTGATTCTGACTACTTCTTCAGACCTAAAGTACCGCCAACACGCTTTGGTGCAGGTTTGTTCGGTCTGTTTGAATCTTGGCTGCGGTTTGCCGGCTTACCGCTTCTACGATCGGTATTATCGCGATCTGTGCGATTGCGATCCGAACGGTTTCTATCTGAATTAGAACGCTCTGAACGAGAGTTCGATTTCCAGTTCTCGGTATTACCACCGCTTTCACCATTCGATGAATTGCGGCCACGCTTTGAATTAGGTGCATGACGGAATTCATCCGCATTGTTACCGCGGTAGGTGCGTGTACGGTTCTCGTTTTGATTACGGCGCGCTGTTGAAGCTTGGTTCTCTTCACGGCTATCAAAAAGTTTCGCGTCAGTCGCTTTGCGAATGCGTTGACCTTTCGCGTTCATTTTTGACGCATCTTCCGTACTTACTGAGCCTTCACACATCGCTAAAATTTCAGTGATCTCTTCGTCGCTCAGGTAGCGCCATTTGCCGTTAGGAATACCGTCTAGTGAGATATTCATAATACGAACACGACGCAGTTTAAATACTTCATAACCGAGCGCTTCACACATACGGCGAATTTGGCGGTTAAGGCCTTGTGTTAGCGTAATTCGGAATGAGAACTTAGTCTCTTTCTCTACTTTACATGGCAAAGTGACTGTATCGAGAATGTGAACGCCAGCGCCCATTTGCTTCAAGAATTCCGTCGTAATCGGCTTATCTACACGCACCACGTATTCTTTCTCGTGGTTGTTACCTGCACGTAGGATCTTGTTTACGATGTCGCCGTCATTGGTTAGGAAGATAAGGCCATCAGAAGGCTTATCTAGACGACCAATCGGGAAAATGCGCTTGTGGTGGCCAATAAAGTCGACGATGTTGCCAGGAATATCACGCTCAGTCGTACAGGTGATACCTGTTGGTTTATTGAGAGCAATGTAAATCGGCTTCTCTTTTGAGCGAACAGGCTTATTGTCGATCTCAACATCATCACCTGGCAAGACTTTAGTACCCATTTCAGGGATCTTACCGTTAATAGTAACTCGGCCTGCATCAATGAGCTTATCGGCTTCGCGGCGTGAGCAAAAACCAGTTTCACTGATGTATTTATTAAGGCGTTTAGCTTGGGATTCTTGTGACATGATATTCTCTTAGCGTTTCACAACGGAAATATAGATAAACAAAAAGCAACCTTTGGATAGTTGCTTTGAGTTGAAATTCGTTAACTGAGGTAATTTTAGCACTTGGTGTGAGTCTAGGCACGAAATATCGATCTTGATGCAAAATCGTTACTAGTCCATTTATCTATCTCAACCTATTAACTGGTGCGTTTTTGATGGCGCTCTCTGTTCTCTAGCTTTTTCTCATTACTCTTTCTGAGCATTACGTAGACTGCGCCCGTACCACCATGAAATTGCTGAGCAGAATGAACACATTGAACGTCGTTGATTTGTGTTAGCCAATTTGCCACGTAGCTTTTCATCATTGCAGGTGGATTCGAACGCTCACCCTTACCATGAACAATGATGACGGTACGAACATCCATTCTTAAACACTGACGCAAAAATGAAAGCACTTCGTTACGTGCGTCTTTCAGTGTTTTCCTATGAAGGTCGAGCTTGGCTTGAATAGGGTATTTTCCTAGGCGCAGCTTTTTGTATACGCCTTCTTGTACACCGTCTTTTTTATAAGCAACAACATCGTCTGGCTTGATCATTGGCGAATAGTCTAATGATAAGTAGTCTTTCTCGTCGTCAGACAGCCACATAGCGGCTTCACGCTTAGCAAGGTGAGATTCGGTGACTCGGTGTACTTTCTGGTGTTCAGCGGTGTCATGGTCGATACGTTTAACATCGCCCATCATTTCTTGGAATAGATCTAAGTCATCATCATGAGACATAGTGTGTATCTCAAGTTGGAGAAGGATAGGGTAAGTATACCTAAGTTGAGGTTAGGTTTAAAAATGAAAAAACTGGAGAAGACAATAAGTCTGCTCCGGTGCAAAGCGTTTTGACATTTACTTATAAAGTAAAAGAATACTTAAAAGTAAATGATTTAGGCAGAGCGATTCTAGTGAGGAGATTTTTCAGTCATAACTTTGTATATGAAGAAGCCTCCATAAAACATCATGAGACCCAGAGCCCCAAAGATTACTATCATTGAAGATAGTCCCACCGCATTACCAAATAGGAGATCTAGCCAAAAGTCCATGTGTATACCTCAAAGTTATATGACATGGCTTAGTGTATTAACAAGCATTATCAATTCACTGATCTGGATCAATCCTGTTTCATAAGTTAAATACTTGTTGGTAACTGTGTGTTTTTCGTCACATCATGCTCGTTGTTGTATGTCTTTTGTTCGAACGATTCAAAATCGCAATAAATATGAGAAAAAGCCCTTGCGGATAAATTCAGAACCCGTATTATACGCTCCATCGACAGGCAATGAGCCAGTTAGATATCTCGGTGAATAGCGCAGCTTGGTAGCGCATCTGGTTTGGGACCAGAGGGTCGGGGGTTCGAATCCCTCTTCACCGACCACATTAAAGAAAGCCGTAGCAGAGATGCTACGGCTTTTTTGTATTTGGGATTTCTACATTCTAACTGCATTGACTGTTTATGGTTGAGGGCAGAGAGTTAGGTCTATTGGACAAACTCATTTGTCGCAACGTTGTTCTTAACCCAGATCAAAGCTTGTAAGCGATTCTTCACCTTGATTTTTTTAAACGTGTTGTGAAGGTGTGCTTTGACCGTATTCTCACTGACATAGAGGGTATCTGCTATCTGAGTGTTAGATGCTCCATCACCGAGTAACTTAATGATCTGCTGCTCGCGTTTGGTCAGCTTGAGGTAATGAGGGCTGGTTTTGGCGCATTGTCTGTCTCTATAAAAACGGATGTATTTATAGATCAGCTTTCTGCTCATCCACATCTCGCCTTGCAAAATGCAGTTAAAGCCGGCCACGAGCTTTTCAAGGGTGTCCGACGTATAAAAAATGCCGACAAGATACTGCCATTTAAGCATTTCAGAGTGCGGGAAATCGCCTGGTGTATTGAGTAGCACTTCATGGACATCACTTGCTACGTCATCTCTGAGCTCCTGGTATTTCTCAATGTATTGCTTACTCATTGTCGGGAAATCAATAATAATCAGAACTAAGTCATCGTTTTTTAGGGATTTAGCACTGAGCCTTTCCGGTGATATGAGTTTTATGTTCAGGTTAACTTTCTGTTCTATAGACTCTTTTAGTAGTATCGATTGTAAATTGTTCTCCGCAAGTAAAATGGCGTTATGAACCTCCAGTTTAGCCATGTGGAACTCCTTTTCTTAACTCATTACTTGAACTTTAGGTGTTTTAGTTTAAAGCACGTATTGTTATTTTGCTAATTTTTAAAGCTAATTATTCATCAAATTTATGAAATTAATTTAATAGTATTGTCGAAGGTAAAATAATACTTAAGTAGAAAGAGGGAATTACCGAGATTTATGGTTTTATTTTATTGATTGTACAGTCTTTATGAATTTTCCAGATCCCCTTGTTTGGGTGAAGTTTTATAGTGGCAGGAAACTGATTTATATTAATAATCAACGTTGTAATACCACTATTCGTATTCTGGTTGAAATTAGAGTTGGTGTTCGTACTCAACGTTAATGAAGATGCCACACTGTTATTTATGGTCAGAATAAGACTTTTATTTTTTATCAGGCACTGTACTGAATTTAAATCAGAAGAAAATCCATTAAAATGGAAAGAAATAAATAAAACGGCGATCAACGCCGTTTTAATATATGCACTCTTTATCATATTAATTCTGATAAATTATACCGACATTACCACTTGCGCCATTACCTGAAACGAGAGCAGTATCATAAGAGGTTTGTTCAATCATAAATTGGTTTGAACTGCTGTTTGTTAAGCTAACAATGGCATCTGAATGAGATCCTGTTTGTAACGTGAATACTCGGTTATCGCTACTGCTCACGAGATCGATATCGACATAGTTATCGTCGCCACCACCAACATCGGTGTTGACTATCGTTTGAACATAGTTATTATCGCCGCTGATATCGATGTCTACATCATTATTATCAACACTCGCGTTACTAAACTCGGTATAGGTTGTATTGGAGTTACCAGAGACATTCACATCAGCTTCATTGTAGTCAGCACCACCTAGAGCATTGACGACAGAGATGTTCTCGTTACCCACTTGTGTAACTCGTAAATCATTGCTTCGACCATAAGGTTGAACTGTAATTTGGGCTTGGTTACTAACACCATCTTGATCAACCCAGGCGTTGTTGTTTACATAGCGTAACTTAACGTGAGCTTCATTGAGATTGCCATCTTGTTGAACCACTACGTCAGAGTTATAGCTAGCATGTGTGTCAACTAGTGCAACATGCCCATCAGTAACACCAGACGTGTTCTGGTTAATGGTGACATTGGCATTATCGCCACTGCCCATTTGCCAAACGGCAGTATTATCCATCGCTAAAGGTTGAATACCGGCTACTGTCGATGATATGCCAAGATCGGTTGTTCCTTCTATTGTCCCCAACGCTGGCTCAGAGGCTGGAAAAGGAGCAGGTAAATTATCTGCGTATGCTGCATTAAAGCCCAGAATAGCACCGACTATAATTCCAATTTGTGTAACTTTCATAAGTTGTATCCTTATACATTTCCATGTCGACTATGTTGTTACTTCATCGAGAAGCAACGGTGAATCAAGCTTTCCATACTGCGCGCTAATTGGCTTGATTGATGTGAATTCTCATTGAGCTAGACGCTTTCACTAAAGCAAAGTCGTTGCCGTCTTGAGAAATTCCTAAATTACTTCTTCCAGAACCAACCAAATAAGCAGTATTGCCATTGCCTTTTTGGTCAATGCTCAGCTGACTACTCTGTCTTGAGAAGTTAGCTTGTCCGATAACTGCTAAATTGTTATTCCCGTCTTGGGAAATAAGCGCTTCAGAATTTACTCCGAGTTGCCCAATTGCGGCATCGTTATTTGAACCATTCTGGTCTATTAAGGCGGTATTATTGCGCCCTGTTTGACCAATGTATGCGGAGTTAGAACTTCCGCTTTGCGTTATCTTCGCTCTGTTGTTCGCGGTAATACCAGGACTGCGTTGCTTTATTATTGCTATTGAATCAGTAGCATTAGATATATTTAATTCTGAATAATTATCTAAATCTCCAGAAGAGAAGCTTTCTAAATAATTATAATCATTGACTATATCTTGATTAACATTATGTAAAAAATCCCCTTCTATATCTGACGCGATAGCATTATTAAAACCTCCTGATAAAAAATATAAACAAGTTAAGCTGATAAGTGATGCTTTCCCAATTACCATCATCTTTACCTTAAAGTGTTCGTGATTATGATCCCTACGAAAATAAACTGCGTAGGGAATGAGTGAACCTTTGTCTTATCGAAATCCTAGGCCTTGAATTTACGAACAGCTATAAACTTAAAGTTGAAAATATTTAGTTGTTCATATGAAATTTAATTAGTATTTGACCGAATCCTACCAACCTTAGTTAATCAATTCCCTTCAGTAATTAATTCGAAAGTTTATATATGCCACTGTAAGCATGAATTACGCTTTATTCAGTTTCAACGAATCACATTCTCATTTTGTAAATAGACTTTGAATGGGAGCACATATGAAAATCAAGCTGCTTACAATAACTCTGCTTTCCTTTGCTCTTCATGCAGAAGAAAAGAGTCATGGTCTTGAAAATGCTGCTCCTTTAGAAAATGGACAAAAACTTGAGGACTCGACAAATAATCTTAAGGAAAAATTCAATGACTTCAGTGAAGTCGATGGAATCATTGTGGACAGAACCATTACGCGGTTGGGAGAGGATTTCTATTTTTTCTTCTCGCAATCGCTCAATGATAGTTATCCCGACCTTAAGGAAAATTTGACGGTAAAAGAAAGGCCAACGGCGTTATCAGGAAGCATCATAGAGGTTCAACACTCTAGAAAACCGATCTTCCGTACGGCGTTGTCCCCTGGTCGTAGACAAGCGAAAGAACGCGCTGCCGATGCAACACGAGTGGTTGGGAATTACATCATCCGATGGCAAGCGGAACGGATCTTTCAGGACACTTACGATCTAGACCATGATGAATTTTAAGGAGCCAAGGATGTCGATATGTTTCAGAAAGGCTGTGCTTATTGTGTTGCTCGCTTCGCCTTCGGTTTACTCGAGCGAGTTAGTTTACACGCCCGTAAACCCAAGTTTTGGCGGAAATGCTTTAAACAGCTCTCACCTTTTTAATCACGCTAATGCCATCAATGATTATGAAGACCCAAGTGCAAGGGATATCTTTGATGAGCAAGAATCAGCCTTAGATCGTTTAGCGTCTAGTTTAGAGTCCCGTTTAATTAGCCAATTGCTTGCTGACGTGGGTAATGGAAACACGGGGCAGTTGGAAACTGATGATTTTTTCCTGAATATTGTGGATGATTCCGGGACTTTGTTGGTTCAAATCGTCGATAAAGCGACAGGGGAATCAACAGAAATCAGTGTTTCGGGACTAAACCCAGACCTCTAATCACAAGGATTGTGTTATGAAATCGATCATTATCGTCTTCTTGACCTTTGTGTTGGGAGGGTGCACTTACTCTATGCAAATTCCAGAGACTTCTGAAACGCCAAAACTGATGCCGAGAGGATCGACTTATACCGATCTCATCTCACTACCTCAGCCTCGCGGCAAAATATTGGTCTCAGTTTATGACTTTAGAGATCAAACAGGCCAATACAAGCCTCAGCCAAACAGTAACTTTTCCACAGCAGTGCCACAGGGTGGGACGTCTTTATTGACGACAGCACTTATCGACTCTCAGTGGTTTGTACCTCTGGAGCGTGAAGGGCTCCAAAACTTATTGACTGAACGTAAGATCATTCGAGCGGCTCAGAAAAAAGATAAGGTCGTAAATAATCATGGGGCAGACTTGTCGTCTTTGAGTTCCGCTAACATCGTCATCGAAGGCGGGATTGTGGCTTATGACTCGAATATCGTGACAGGCGGTGCGGGTGCTAAGTATCTTGGGATCGGTGGTTCTGGACAATATAGAACGGATCAAGTCACTGTGAATTTAAGAGCGGTTGACGTTAGAACCGGGCAAGTTCTATTGAGTGTCACCACCACTAAAACTATCTCTTCACACGAGATTGGGTTCGGCGCATTTCGATTTGTTGATTACAAAGAACTGTTGGAAGTTGAAATGGGCTATAGCCAAAATGAACCGGTCAATATTGCTGTGATGTCTGCTATTGATGCCGCGGTGATTCATTTGATTGTGAAAGGAATGAAGCGTGGAATGTGGTCGCCGGGCGATCCGAATGCATTAGAAAATCCGATTATCGCACGTTATTCCGAAGCGAGTACAGACATACTTTAAGCTACCGAGTAAGCAGCAAAATAGGGCTATGCGGAAAACGGACCTTTCCCTTAGCCCTGTTTTTTTCTTCAAGCAACTCAATGATCAATTCACATCACACGTAATATCTTTTATCGGTGTTTCCGAGGTAACAAAACAAACATACGCTTCCGCTGGCTTATTCGGGCCTATTCGAATGTAACCTGCCTTTATTTCATCTTCATCAAACGTCACCGAGTGAGAGCTTCCCGTTTGGTTGTCGTAAAAGTTTGCTTCAAAATTGTTGTTCATTTGGCTTGCGATACGGTTTCGTGTTGTAGATGTTGTGAACGTAATATTGGCGCAGCGCATCGGTGGTTTCTCTGTAATCAAAAACTGTCCGCTTTCTTTATCTAATACACCGCCTTTGGTATCCGGTTGTATGTCTATCGCCTGAAACTGTTCGATGGTGCATGTTTCTTTGGCTGAGGCTATTGAGGGCATCAGCATCGTGAGGGCTAAAGGGAAAGCAAAAAGTACTGGTTTCATTAGAACAACGCCATAGGTAAAAAGAGCGAAAGATAATAGCACTGCAATGGTGCTATTAAATGTAAAGATTCTGTTATTAAGGAAATGCTTTTATAACGAAAACAAAATGAGGTTGAGCATCGTTAGCTTTTTTAGCTAGTCTCAAATTGACATTGGGCTGATTGGCTTTGTGATTGCTGAATGACACTGAAGCCTTTCTTTTCTAATAACTGTATAAGGTTACCTTCTCCAATTAGGTGCAAGGTACCAACTACTATCATGTAGTTCCCTTTAGTCTTAAGCTTCCAATCATTGGAGGATAGTTTGTTTGCCCAGTCTATGTTGCGATCGGTTAAGAATGCTTTCTCAAGTTCAGGCGACATCTCTGACAGTTCTGAGAAGGCTTCCAGCTTCGCTAAATCACCCGCTTTCCAGCTTTCAATCAGGCAATGAACCACGCGATCAGTTTGGTCAAATTCTTCAAGGCTACTGACTAACCACTCTTTACCGTCGTCCTTTTGTTTTGTCATCAGGTCTATTTGGAATTGCAGAGGCTCCAAACTGATAACCGGAACATCTTGGGTAGTCGCTTTGTTCGCTAGCGTCGCATCAACGCCGCTGGCGGAGCCATAACCAAGGTTTTTTAACTGCTGCATTTGTATGGAGAGAGAAGTTGCCCAAGGCGGTGAGCGAAGCAGTTGTTGCGTCGGCATGCCCAATGATTTTGATATGTCGGTTAATAATTGCAGCTGTTCTGTATTGAGTACATCGGCAGTCGTGAGTTTGTTGCGGGGATATACAACGCCATCAGACTTTCTGATATCCGTTTCGATAATTAAGCCATCACTGTTTTTTAGCGCGTCGGTGATCGCCGAAGGAAGGGGGTACATACTCTCGTCTCCAACGTGCACTGAACCTAAGATAGTGAGTGTCAGATCATCCTTTTGTGCTTGCCAATAAAGGGGCTCGGCGACCGCTTGCCTAGCTGAAAAAGCGAGAACGAATAAAACCATGTACCAGAGTGGACGCAAAGGGAGCTCCTTAAGGAAGTATTAAACTCGTTAAAATCGATTTTGACGGTGTTTTTTAACGGTTTTTTTTGAGAACAATGTCACGTTGTTTGTACGAAAAGTATAATAATACGCTGAAACTCTAAATCCTTTCTGACTACCAATGACACGATTTTATGAAATCGGTAAAAAAGATTGTGATTCATTTCTCAAATTTTACGTCAAAATTAAAATGACGGAAGTGCCGTTGCTTGTAACTTGATGATTTTATTTAAATTAAATTTATCAATATTTTTGAGATTTGAAGCCGATCACTTTATTAGCTCGATTTAATTCACGGTAAAAAATAAGCCCATATAGTTTATCTAACTTTCGAAGCGCTCCATTTTGCTTCTTACTCAATTTTTAATTTATGGGTGAATACGATGTTGAAGAGAAACTTACTATCTGTAGCGGTATTGGCTGGCCTAACAGGTTGTGCAGTAACGCAAGCACCAGAACAAAAAGTAGTGAATGCACTGGCTGATAATCTTGATGTTCAGTACGAAATTCTAACTAATCATGGTGCGAATGAAGGCTTGGCTTGTCAGGACCTAGGTGCTGAATGGGCGTCATGTAATAAAGTGAACATGACGCTAACCAATGACGGTGAAGCGATTGACTCTAAAGATTGGAGCATCTACTTCCACAGTATTCGTCTTATTTTAGATGTTGATAATGAGCAATTTAAGATCACTCGCGTTACTGGTGACCTTCACAAGCTAGAACCTACTGAAAAATTTGACGGCTTTGCGGCTGGTGAAGAAGTGGTTCTTCCGTTAACGAGTGAATACTGGCAACTGTTTGAAACTGACTTTATGCCAGGTGCATTCGTGACGGCGCCAAACGCAGAACCTAAGATGATTGCATCATTGAATACAGAAGATGTTGCATCGTTCGTAACTGGTCTAGAGGGTAATAACCTTAAGCGTACGCCTGATGATAATAACGTAATGGCGACAGCGGTGACGCGTTTTGAAAAGAATGCTGATCTAGCAACGCAAGACGTATCAACTACTTTACTACCAACGCCAATGTCGGTAGAAGCCGGTGAAGGTTCAGTTAGCATTGCTGGTGGTATTGCCCTACCTAAAGACGCATTCGACGCTGAGCAATTCGCAGCAATTGAAGAACGTGCAGATGTGGTAAACGTAGATGTGAGTGGCGACCTACCTGTGAGTGTCGCTGTTGTTCCTACTCAGTTTACGGGTGATTTAGCGAAATCTGGCGCTTATGAACTAAGCATCTCGGAAGAGGGGATTGCAATTAAAGCGTTTGATAAAACGGGTGCTTTCTACGCAGTTCAGTCTATTTTTGGCCTAATAGATAGTCAGAACGCTGAATCATTACCACAACTGTCAATTAAAGATGCGCCGCGCTTTGATTATCGTGGTGTGATGGTGGACGTTGCTCGAAACTTCCACTCAAAAGATGCCATCCTAGCAACGCTAGATCAAATGGCGGCATACAAGATGAATAAACTGCACCTTCACCTAACGGATGATGAAGGTTGGCGTTTAGAAATTCCAGGTTTACCAGAGCTAACGGATGTAGGGTCTAATCGTTGTTTTGATTTGGATGAACAAAGCTGCTTACTGCCTCAGCTAGGTTCTGGTCCAACAACAGACAACTTTGGCTCTGGTTTCTTTAGTAAAGCGGATTACGTCGAGATCCTAAGCTACGCTAAAGCGCGCAGCATCGAAGTTATCCCTGAAATTGATATGCCAGCACACGCTCGTTCAGCTGTGGTATCAATGGAAGCGCGTTACACTCGTCTCATGGCGGAAGGCAAAGAAGCAGAAGCGAACGAATACCGCTTGATGGATCCGCAAGATACATCGAATGTAACCACGGTTCAGTTCTACGATAAGCAAAGCTTCATTAACCCATGTATGGAGTCATCAACTCACTTCGTCGATAAAGTAATCTCTGAAGTGGCGGCAATGCACCAAGAAGCGGGCGTACCGCTAACGACTTGGCACTTCGGCGGCGATGAAGCGAAAAACATCAAGTTAGGCGCAGGCTTACAAGATATTAATGCAGAAGATAAAGTGGCTTGGAAAGGCAACATCGATTTGTCTAAGCAAGATAAGCCGTTCCAACAATCACCACAATGTCAGTCATTGATCGCTGATGGTACTGTAAGCGATTTCGGTCATTTACCAAGCCACTTCGCAGAACAGGTTTCTAAGATTGTTGCTGAGAAGGGTATTCCTCATTTCCAAGCATGGCAAGATGGTCTGAAATACAGCGAAGGCGAGGAAGCATTTGCGACCGAAAGTACACGCGTGAACTTCTGGGACGTTCTTTACTGGGGCGGTACGTCATCTGTATACGACTGGTCAGCAAAAGGGTATGACGTAATTGTTTCTAACCCAGACTACGTATACATGGATATGCCATACGAAGTTGATGCAGCTGAGCGCGGTTACTACTGGGCAACACGTGCAACCGATACTCGTAAGATGTTTGGTTTCGCACCAGAAAACATGCCACAAAACGCAGAAACATCATTAGACCGTGATGGTAATGGTTTCTCAGGTAAAGGTCAGGTTGAAGCGAAACCTTTCTACGGTCTGTCAGCTCAACTTTGGTCAGAAACAGTACGTACCGACGAGCAATATGAATACATGGTGTTCCCTCGCGTATTGGCAGCAGCAGAGCGTGCATGGCACCGAGCTGAGTGGGAAAACGACTACAAGGTTGGTGTTGAATACTCTCAAGAAACTAACTTAGTGAATAAGCAAGCGTTGAACAGCGACTTTAATCGCTTCGCGAATATTCTTGGTCAACGTGAGCTAGCTAAGCTAGAAAAAGCGGGTATTGATTACCGACTACCAGTTCCAGGTGCGAAGGTTGTTGACGGTAAGCTAGCGATGAACGTTCAATTCCCAGGTGTAGAGCTGCAATACTCTGCTGATGGCGAAAACTGGTTAACATACGATGAGCAACAACGTCCATCAGTTTCTGGTGAGACTTACATCCGCTCTATTTCAGAAAGTGGTGAGAAAGTAAGTCGAGTGACCTCAGTTAAATAATCGATAAGCACTATTAGTAGAAGAGCTCCTGGCCTTTATCTTATTCAAGATAAAACGGGAGCTCTTTTTGTTTACTGCGAATTAGGTGCATATCCAAAGCTGAAACATATAGAAATCTTCTTTGTTTATATCGTCAACAATGCACATAAGGTGACTTTAATACCAAAAGTGACGCGCTTCTCATTATTCTCTTCAAAAAATAAGTCCCCTGTAAAAAACTCTAAATCAGATGTGATTCAACTATCTAAATCTAATTTTTCTTCGTGAAATAACGTGATCCCGATCTGTATATTTTTCCATCTTGAGTTTTTTATCAATTTTTATGTTTTTAAGTTGTTGATTTTAAAGTTTTAAATAACTTGTCTTTTTTTGATAGTGAGAGGGATCACTCTGCTGCTCCTTTTATTTTGAAACGCAAATTAATTCGAGCAACATAGATTTCATGCCAGGGAGGCGACCAATTACTCAAGCGGTGAAGGTGAATGATATACCGAAGATATGCCGCTGAAAAAATCAAACTAAGGCAGTTTACTATGAAAAAAATTATCGCTCTAAGTGCTCTTTCTCTTGCTTTCGCTTCTAGTGCTTTTGCTGGTTCTTCTTACGTAACAGGTAACATCCAAATTCACGATGACGGCCGTATCCACGGTTCTGACATGACTTCTACGCTAGAAGCTGGCCACACGTTTGACAACTCTCTAGGCGGCTTCACGGTTTACACTGAGTTTGACGGCATCCAACTGGGTGAGCTTGAAGGACTAACTGCTGCTGAAACTGGTGGCTTGCCAACGACTGGTCAAGCGAACGCATTCATCACGGTTGGTGGTGAGCAAGCGTTCAATATCACTGACAACCTATGGGTTGCGGCGGGTTACCAACATGTATTCTCTGCGGGTGAGAGCATTCAATTCCGTCCATTAGTTAAGATCGGTTACAACTTCGATAACGGTATCTCGATTAGCAACCGTACTCGTGCTCACATCGATGATACTTCTGCTGATGCTGATACAGACTACCGCATGGATAACCGCATTGCTTACACAGTGAATGAAGACCTAGCACTTAGCTACAACAACGTTTACATGATTGACGCTGAAGCGATGGACCACGAGCTACGTGCAACATGGACTCGTCAAGGTGTTCAACCTTACTTTGAGTTCCGTAGCCAAGCTAACGGCGTAGATTTCGCAAACGGTGCTTCTAAGCAGAACAACGCATTCGTATTCGGTGCTTCTTACGGCTTCTAAGCTGATTCGCTTGGTTGCTTAGTCTATTAGATTATTAGCCGAGTGAGCTTCTTCGCTAAATAGCTTTTTGCTAAATAGCTTGCTAGCTAATTAGCGAGGGGAACATAGCGGTACTAACAGCCCGGTTGGTGCCGCGACAAGATTTGCTTTACTGTCCAAAAGCAAAGAGCCTAGCAAGTAAACCACAGTCTTGGGTTTACTGAATGCTAGGCTCTATTTTTATGACTTCTTTTTATTGCTGTGTGTTGGTCTGTTTAGGTTCTATTTCCCGTTGTAGTGACGGTATTCAAACACCTGACCTTTTTCATTAAACGCATACACAGAATACTCGTCTTTCTTATCGCCATATTCCATGCCTGGCGAACCCATTGGCATACTCGGAACCGCTAAACCAATCGCATTACGTGGTGGGTTTTCTAGAAAGGCTTTAATGTCATCTGCTGGAATGTGTCCTTCAAATACGTAACCGCCGATCTCTGCAGTGTGGCAAGAGGCTAACTCCTGTGTTACCCCTAGCTTCTGCTTGATTGGGTTCATATCATCGTGGAGCTTCTCAGTAACATCGAACCCAGCATCTCGCATATGTTCTGTCCATTCTGTGCAGCAGCCGCAGTATGGAGATTTGTGGTTTAGAACATCAGTAGCTAAAGCTTGTCCTGAGATTGCAGCGAGTGCAGTAAGAGTCATAATTTTACGAATCATGGTTAACCTCATGAATATGGTTTTTGTTGATATTAGAATGAGTGGGTTTGAACAGTCTTAATCTGTTGGCATTGCTGACTACGGTGATTGATGACATCGCCATCGCAGCGCCTGCAACGACAGGGCTAAGTAAAAATCCAAAGAATGGGTAGAGCACACCAGCCGCAATTGGAATACCAAGTGAATTATAGATAAAGGCACCAAACAGGTTTTGCTTCATGTTTCTCACGGTCGCTTGAGATAGCTCGATCGCGTTGCTTACTGATAATGGCGATGAGTTGAGTAGCGTCATTTGCGCACTTTCAATCGCGACATCACTGCCACTGCCCATTGCTATGCCTATATCTGCTTGAGCAAGTGCAGGCGCGTCGTTAATACCGTCTCCGACCATGGCAACACTCTTATATTGCTGTTGCAGCTGAACAATGTGTTGAGCTTTCTGCTCTGGAAGCACTTCTGAAATCACTTCGTCGATACCGACGTTTTTACCTATCGCTTGAGCTACAGAGTCGTTGTCGCCCGTTAATAGCACAGTGTGAATTCCGGCGGATTTTAGTTGAGCTATCGCCTGTTTGCTATCTATTTTTAACGCGTCTGAAATGCCCAATATGCCTTCCAGTTTTTGGTCAATCGCAATGAAAATAGGCGTCCACGCTTGCGAGCGGCAAAGCTCGATGAAATCCGCGCCAACCTCTGTATTGATACCTAATTGGGTGAGGTACTTAAGCGAGCCAACTTGCACTTTCTTGCCGTTAATTGTTGCTTGAACCCCAAGCCCTCGTTGGTTTTCAAATTCGCTGTGTGGGAGTACTGAAACTTCCAAGCTCTCGGCATATTGGCAAACGGCTTTGGCGAGTGGGTGCTCAGATCCTACTTCCACGGAATAAGCGTAAGCCAGTAATTCCCGTTCCGTTAGATTAGGGTAAAAGGCCTGTTGAACGCTTGGTTTACCTTGGGTTAGGGTACCCGTTTTATCAAATACCACAGCATCGATTTTGCTCGCTGACTGCAACACATCAGCATCTTTGATCAGAACGCCAAACTCAGCCGCTTTGCCGACACCTACTGTAATAGAAAGTGGCGTCGCAAGGCCTAGAGCACACGGACAAGCGATGATCAGCACAGTCGTTGATACGACAAGCATGTAACTTGCACTTGGTTGCGGACCAACAAAGAACCAAACTAAGGCGGCAACGGCTGCGATTGCGACCACAACCGGAACAAAAACGGCTGAGATAGAATCGGCAAGCTTGGCGATTGCTGGTTTACTGCTTTGCGCTTGGCGAACCATTTGAATGATCCGAGCCAGCATGGTGCTTGATCCAATCCCAGTCGCTTCAATAATTAAACTACCATCCCCATTAATAGTGCCCGCAGAAACGCCATCATTTATTGTTTTGACGTTGGGCAGTGGTTCACCGGTCAGCATCGACTCATCGATATAAGATTCACCTGAGACTACGACACCATCAACCGGTACTTTTTCTCCGGGTTTTACTCGTACCTGCATGCCTACCTGAATCGCTTCTACTGCGATGGTTTGTTCTTTGCCATCGACAATAACCACCGCTTTTTGAGGCTGTAAGTTAATCAATGCCTGTAAAGATTTTGTGGTACGCGCTTTGGCTTTGGCCTCGATGTAGTGACCCAAAGAAATAAGGCCAATGATCATCGCGCTCGCCTCAAAGTAGACGTGGCGAGAAGCTTCAGGGAACCACGATGGAATGAGCACAACCAACATTGAATAGAACCATGCTGCGCCTGTACCTAGAGCGACTAAGGTATCCATGGTCGCGCGCTTATGCATGAGAGACTGCCAAGCATTGGTGAAGAAGCTACGACCTGAGGTAGCAAGCAGTATCAAACAAACGACACCAACCAAGCCCCAAGCCAGTTGATCGTTAAATGTGGCAATGGTCATGCTGCCACCGAACACACCCCATGCCATCAGCGGCGCACCGATTACCAACGCGCTTACTGAGTTTCTAAGGAAGGCTTGTTGAGTACGAAGTTGCTGTTCTTGCTGTTGAGTCGCTGCATCGTCGACAAACTCAGCGCCATAACCAGCAGCTTTCACCGATTCTATTAGAGCGTTTTCAATGATGTCTCTTGTTTGAGAGGTGAAAACCAAGGCAGTTTGTTCGGCAAGGTTGATCTGAGCTTGGTCGACAAACTCATTCTTTTTCAGTGCTTTCTCTACCGAAGAGACACAACTCGCACAAGTCATCCCCTCAAGAACAAGGTGATAGGTATATTGGCTAGCTGCGGTTTTATCTTCACTCTTTTTATCTGCTTGTTCGTCTTCTAAATCTGAACTCGATGAAAGGTCATTCGTTTCTGAGTAGGGAGCTGCGTGGTAACCCAGGCTTTCGACCAGCTTAATCACCTCAGACTCAGAAAGCAGAGTAACCAGTGATAATTCCTGTTTGCTGACTTCTAGGTTTAAGGCTTGCTCAGTTTGTTCAAGCGCTTTAGTCAGTTTGCTCACACACTTGCCGCAACTCAGACCGGATAGCGAAAGGTGCAGCTGATTACCCATAGAATAGCCAAGCGTTGCTAACTGTTCGTTGAGTTGAACGTAATTAAATGGAGTCGAAATATCGATGTAGGTCGGCGATATATCATTGATCGTCGTGTTGTCGAGATCAGCAAACAGGGTGCGGACTTTCTTCGCACAACCCATGCAATTTAAGCCGTTGAGCGCGGTTGTGTAGTGGTTCATATCGATACTCCAATTCTCATCTACGCCTAACATAAACCTTCCCGTAAGGGTAAGGTCAAACATAAATTCAAGAATTTGATCTTAGTGGTGCATTAGCTAGTGGATTCAATTTGGGAATGAGAGAGGGGAATAAAGAATGTGCGGCTATAATCTACTTGTTAAGACTATCTATTTACGACTTTAAGGGCGTAATTGGCCTTTCAATAACGGCTTTCGTACAACAACAGTGCATTAATCATTCACTACTGATTGTAGATTTAAGCGGTGGTGATAAAATAGCGCCCAAAATTTAGTGATATTTTTCTGTTACAGGCTTTGTAATGGCGAGCACTAAAAGAATCACCTACATAATCAAGGTATTTAAATGACGGTTAAAACTCGTTTTGCTCCTAGCCCAACTGGCTATCTTCACGTTGGTGGTGCACGTACTGCACTTTACTCTTGGCTATTCGCTAAAAACCAAGGCGGTGAATTCGTTCTACGTATCGAAGACACAGACCTTGAGCGTAACTCTCAAGAAGCGGTTGATGCAATTCTAGAAGGCATGCAATGGATGGGTATGGAATGGGATGGAGGTCCTTACTACCAATCTAAGCGTTTTGACCGTTACAACGAAATGGTTGATAAGCTACTTGCTGAAGACAAAGCATTCAAATGCTACGCGTCTAAAGAACTGCTTGATGAAATTCGTGCAGAGCAAGAAGAAAACAAAGAGATGGCTCGTTACGATGCTAACCACCCTAAAATTATTGCAGCAAACGAAGCAGCAAAAGAAGGTG
The DNA here is from genome assembly GCF_041470825.1 of Vibrio sp. 10N.261.55.A10. Taxonomy (NCBI): domain Bacteria; kingdom Pseudomonadati; phylum Pseudomonadota; class Gammaproteobacteria; order Vibrionales; family Vibrionaceae; genus Vibrio; species Vibrio sp. 10N.261.55.A10. The sequence goes on from NZ_JBFRNC010000010.1 coordinate 31,336, forward strand.
ATGCATGCGTTATCCGTTTCCGTAACCCTAAAGAAGGCAGCGTAGTATTTGATGACCAAATCCGTGGTCGCATTGAAATCGCGAACAGCCAACTTGATGACCTAATCATTCGTCGTACAGACGGTGCACCAACATACAACTTCGTAGTTGTAGTGGATGACTGGGATATGGGTATTACACACGTTGTTCGTGGTGAAGACCACATCAACAACACACCTCGTCAAATCAACATCTATGAAGCACTAGGCGCGCCAGTTCCAACTTTCGCTCACTGTGCAATGATTCTTGGTGATGACGGTGCGAAACTTTCTAAGCGTCACGGTGCTGTTTCTGTAATGCAATACCGCGACGAAGGTTACCTACCAAATGCACTAAACAACTACCTAGTTCGTTTAGGCTGGTCTCACGGTGACCAAGAGATCTTCTCTCAAGAAGAGATGATTGAATTCTTCAGCCTGAAGGCTATCAGCAAGTCTGCTTCTGCATTCAACACTGATAAGCTACTTTGGTTGAACAACCACTACATCAAGACTTCTGAGCCTGAGTACGTTGCTAAATACCTGCAATGGCACCTAGACGCACAGAAGATCGATACAACAAATGGCCCAGCTATCACTGAAGTGATCAAGCTAGTTGGCGAGCGTTGTAACACGCTTATCGAACTTGCTGAGCAATCTCGTTACTTCTACGAAGATTTCTCTGAGTTTGAAGCTGGTGCAGCGAAGAAGCACCTACGTGGTGTTGCTAAAGGCCCACTAGAGCTTGCTCTTGCTAAGGTTGAAGCACTTGAAGATTTCACTACTGCAAACATCAAAGATGGTGTAATTGCAGCTGTATGTGAAGAGCTAGAGATCGGCATGGGTAAAATCGGTATGCCACTTCGTGTAGCAGTAACAGGCGGTGGTCAGTCTCCTTCTGTTGATGCTGTGATGGAGCTTGTTGGTAAAGAGCGCGTAATCGCTCGTATCAAGATGGCTCTTGAGTTCATCGCTGAGCGTGAAGCTAACGCTTAATCCTATTTCTCTTGTTTGAGATAGAATGTACTTGAGATAGAACGATCATCAGCCGACAGCTTAATTCGCTGTCGGCTTTTTATTGTTTAATGAAAATACGGTCAACGTATTTTAGGACGAGACAGTTATAGCAAGTCTTGAGCTTTTGCTAAAACACTGAGTTTTGGGAATATATTTTGGCAGCTGTGCTGGTGGTTCATCGGGTTCATATCTGCAATCGCATCTTCGACAATCACCACGTTATAACCCAGTTCAAATGCTTGTCTAGCCGTTGATTCGACCCCAATACTTGTTGCTACCCCGGTCAGATAAATATCCGTAATACCTTGCTCACAAAGCTGCTTCTGCAAATCTGTGTTGGTAAATGCACCCCAGGAATATTTGGTTAGATAGCGATAATTAGGGTTTAGGCGCAGGCTTTCGATGACCTCTCCCCATACGATCTTTGATGCGTCAGGCTGAGCCGCTTTATTTTGCAGTTCCGTTCGGCCTTGTGGACGACCGGCTACATTAACAATAATTACGGGTAAATCAGCATCATCAAATGCATCGCAGAGAGCAAGGCTATTCTCTATGATCGGTCGGGACACGGTTTCCGGTAATTGATCAACGATACCTTGTTGCAGGTCGATAACGACAAGCGCAGAGCATTTACTCATTTTCATTACTTTATGCCTTAGTGGTCTTTGTGTGAGGTTATAGTGGTTAACTTTTACGGTGTATTAAGCGGGTGTAAAAGCGGATGAAAGCCAGTGCAACCATCATATAAATGAGTAGGTTCAAAGGGGTAGTGACGTCATAAACAGGCACAAGTTGCGTTGCGCTCATGGTAATCATTACTAATAGGTTGCCCCCGAGAACTCGATAGACCATCCACTGATTACCAGCGAACAGGCGATACACCGTAAAGACATTAACAAAGTAAAATGCCATTAATTGCCATACTTCGGTCATCGAAGGTAACAGCAGAACATACTGAATGAGGAACAGTGACCCAAAGGCTAAGTAGCCAATGGTCCAGTGCTTTATCATTTGCCTAGGCATGTTGCTTAATATCAAGGCGCAAATGGCACTGTTAATGATGAACAGACTTCCCGATGATATTGGTAGATATATCCAGACTAGAATTGCTGAGATGAAGCTCATTGTGCCGACTAACGTATTGCTTAATCGTTGCTGGCTGTTGTCAAGTAATCGGGCAAATAAGCGCTTTTTCTTAAAGTTACCCTGGTAGAATTGTTTGACTGTCTCTGGAAAAGGGGGCTTGTAATCGACATTAACCGATGATGCTTCAATAAAAGCCATAGCCTGGTTAAGTATCGAAAAATCATTGTGATCAACCCCTTGATCATGGGCGTTTTGCAGTAACTGTTTGGCAACCCAGATTGCTTGAGTTTGCTGTTGATGCTTCCACTGCTTTCTGGCAGGCATACGGCCATGCAAATCGGGCAGGCGCATCAGATCGTTCAGCGCTTTGAAGGTCGGGCTTTCAATATTTAACTCGCAGCTCGTGTGTAACTGGAAACGCTGCGCTGAGTCATTGTAAGCGAGTGAATGAATGAGGGTAGACATCGCCTCTAAAACAACACTGACTTCGTTGTTAAAGCGTGTGTCATCATCCTCAGGCCAAACCACGCTATAGATGGTCGTATAGACCACGAAGCCAAGCAGGGTTTCTTGCAGCCTTAGTACCGCAATATTAAATGTAGCTACACCATCAAAGCTGCCAGATATCGCCAGCAGGATGCAGACAATAAATGCCGTAATGTAAGCATAGCCGATGACCGGATCGGAACCCATGTATATACAAATTGCGAGTAACAGTGCGATGTTTGCTAAAAAATAATATCGATCTTGCCCAAAAACAGCGATTAACCAAAGCCCGACAAACGCGCCACAAAGCGTCCCCAACAATCTGAGAATGCCTTTTTTCTTGCCAGCAGTAATAGTATCAGTGATGGCCAATATATTGACCACGATAGCCGCCCAGTAAGGCTTCTCAAGGTTAAAATACAACGCAAGGTAGATAGCTAAACAAAATGCTAGGGCAACCTTTATGGCATTCTTGGCTGGAGTGCTCAGTGACTTTATAATGAGTAGCATAGTGGGGTTTAGCGGCAGAGGGATCGAATACGAGGATATTGCCTGATCTTTTGGTCAGCCTAAACTCTAGTTTGAAGGCCTTGATCCATCAAATATAGCAACTCTATTGCATCGTTTAACATTCAGGGGAAGGGGGGCGATCAGTCACTCTACTTATACGATATTGTTCGATGCTGATAATGATCGATAGATCTTCTAATAGTTAATAGCGATAGAACATCAGGTTTATCGTTCTTCTAAGCTGGCTAGTTGTTCCGATTATTTTAGGTTCATCGCGGCTTTCCG